>JBBSDY010000409.1:0-4683 GCA_038240245.1 Polyangiales bacterium | reverse complement strand
GGCTTTTTGGCATGCGCAGATCACACCAAGGCGATCGACCTGAAAGCACTTTTTCGCCGACGCGCCGAGCAGTGCAGCGACGCCGCGACTGAACTACGCGAACATGTATTGCGGCTGGGCGGTGAGCCGGCGACAAGCGGCAGCGCAAGCGGGGCCCTGCACCGTGGCTGGGTTGCGGTACGCGGCACTTTGACAGGCTACAGCGACCAGGCCATGCTCGATGAATGCGAACGTGGGGAAGACGCTGCACTGGCGCGTTACCGCAAGGCCATCGAGATCGCCGATGAAGCCGTTCGACGCGGGTACGAGATCGATCGTTCGGCAGCGAGCCACATTCTCGGAGAGATGATCGCATCGGCGGTCGCGCGCGCCGCCGAGAGCCCCATTGCTCCCCGCGTCAAGACGGCCATGGACCTGGTCGAGCTGGCGCGACGCCTGCGCGCCGATGCACAGATCTTCCGCGCCCAGGAGATCTTCTACCAGGCCCTCGACGGTCGCTCGAGCTGGCCCGATGCCATTTCGGCCCTCGCCATTGCGCTCGGATTTGCTCCCACCGTCGTGGGACGCCGCGAGTCGCTCATCGCTCAGCTCGGCAGCAACGACGAGCCTCCCCGCTCGTCGGCACGCGGCGAGCTCGAGCCGCCCCCGACCAGCTACTGACCGCAGTGCTCGAGGGCGACGCGCTCGTCGCTGCAATCGATCACCACGACCTCGCCGGGCGTGCACTCGACGTGCGTCGTTCCCATGCACCTGAGAAACCGATCGAGCTCGCCAGCGCACTTCGCATACTTGGCCTTGGTGCTTTCGCAGTCCGCGTTGCACGAGGCGTTGGGCGATCCGGCGCAGAGCGTGACCAGCCGATCACAGATGGTCGAGCACGTGGGCGGGGGCGGCGCGTCGGCCGGCAGGGCCCCGGTGATGGTTGGCGAGCCGTCGGCTGTGGTCTTGCCGCCGCACGCGACCATCGCCACGAAGAGCCACGCCCATGTCGTCGATCCCCTCATCAATCCCGAAGATTGGTCTCCTCATCGAGACAAAGCGAGCGCCGGGCGGTGATCGATCCGGCCTGTCGAAGCATTATGGGCAGTGGGACTGCAACCAACGAGAGCAGCGCGGGAGAAGTTTGTCGTTCATTTTCGTACCGTTACGTGGGCCGGCCCGGTCGCCGGCGCGCTTCTTCTTCTGGGTTGCGCCAACGGCGAGGAGCTTCCCGCCTCGATGACCGGTGCCTCGACCGTCGGCCAGGGGCAGGCCGGAGCGAGCGGGGACCTCGCGACGGGGGCCGGCGGATCGACTGACAACGGTTCTTCCGGGAGTGCGGGCGCGTCGGACAGCGGCGGATCGCAGGGCGGCGGCGGATCACAGGGATCCCGCAACACGGCCGGATCGAGCGCTTCCGGGGGCTCGGCCGGCAAAGGCGGCTCGTCCAATGCGGCCGGCAGCGGAGGCTCTGCAATGGCGCACGACGCCGGCTCGAGCGGCTCGAGCGGGCGCAACGTCGGCTCGTGCTCGGTCGACGGCGGATTGCCAGGCGGAATGATGCTTCTCTCCGAGGACTTCGAGGACGGCACTGCCAACGGGTGGAATGCCACGGTGGCGAGCGATTGGTCCGTCGTCGACGACGGCACCAAGGTCTACAAGGAAGGCGTCTCGCAGGGCAACAGCACGGTCCACCTGACTGCGGGTGGCGACGTGGGATGGTCGAACGTCATCGTCGAAGCCAGGGTCAAACCGTCGTTCGGCGGAAGCAGCTCGTCCTATTTCGCGGGTGTTTGCGCACGCCTGAAGGACGTGGACGACTTCTACTGCGCCGCCCTTCGCTCGGATGGCAAGTTCGGCATTCGCGCGCGCATTGGAGGCAATGGAACCAACCTCAGCAATGCCATCAACGTCACCCCAACTGCCATCTCGTCGGACAAGTGGTACACGGTCAAGCTCAAGGTTCAGGGCTCGGCGATCGAGGGCTCGGTGGTCGGACCCGCGGGCGAGACGGCAACGGCAGCGGTGACCGATTACCAGATCACCAACGGCGGCGTCGGTCTTGCCGCGGTGGGCATGTCCGCCGAGTTCGACGACGTCAAGGTGACGACGCCTTAGCATTCCGGCGGTCCGCGCCCCAAAAGAGGTAGACTCGGCCCTCGAGAGGACCAGTCGAGAAATGGGAGCACGCGACGCAAGGCTAGATGCGCTTCGACCGAGCGTCCCGCCACACGTCTTTGTGGTCATCGAGAAGCTCATCCTCGAAGCGCCCGATCTGTTGCTCCATCGCATCAACGCGCTCGAGATCGCCACCGAGCACGGGCTGGACGAGCGCGAGACAGTCGACGGCTTCTTGCACGCCTCGAAGATCGGCCTCTTCGACATGTCGTGGAACCTGCTGTGCCCCGGTTGCGGCGGCGTGCTCGATGCGACCTCGTCGATCAAGGCGCTTACATCCAACCAGTACCGCTGCCGGCTGTGCGCAGGGAGCTACGAGCCCAACCTCGACGAGCGGGTCGAGGTAAGCTTCACGCTGAGCCCGAGTGTCCGCAAGATCTCCGCGCACAACCCCGACTCGCTCAATTTTTACGATTATTGCCGGCACATGTACTTCAGCAACGCGCTCAGCCTTCCCCGGGGCGAGGCGTGGCAAGAAGAGCTTTCTCAGTGCACACTCGAGGCCGAGGAGCTTCCCCCTGATCAACGCATCATTCTGTCTTTGCAGCTTCCCGCCGGCTTCATCATCGTCTTCGAACCGGTGACGCACACCGCCACCTTCCTCGACGTGAAGGGCGAGCCCACCCGCGAGCGACAAGAGCTCACGCTCATCTACAACTCGAGCGGCGTCAACGAGACGGAGGTAGCGCCACGGCCCGGGCCCTTTCGACTCACCCTCGAAAACAAGACTTCGCGCCGCATCCTGCCCGGGCTGTTCATCGCCGACGACAAATTTCACCACCTGTTCGAACGCAAACAACCCTTCTTGACTGCCAAGCGCCTCTTCACGAGCCAGACGTTCCGCGAGCTCTTTCGCGCCGACACGCTGGCCATCGATCAGCGCCTCAAGCTGACGAGCCTCACCGTCCTTTTCACCGACCTGAAGGGCTCCACGGCGCTCTACGAACGCGTCGGCGATCTGATCGCTTACGAGATCGTCCAGGCGCATTTTCAAGTCCTGGGCAACGTGGTGCGGGTCAACTCGGGAGCCATCGTCAAGACCATCGGCGACGCCGTCATGGCGACGTTCCCCACCCCCGATCACGGCCTTCGCGCCGCATTCGAGATGCGCGATGCGATGGACCGGCTCAATGAGGGCCACAGCCACGAAGATCTCATCCTCAAGATCGGGATGCACGAAGGCCCGTGTTTGGCCGTCACGTTGAACGATCGCCTCGACTACTTCGGCCAGACCGTCAATATCGCCGCGCGCGTCCAGGGGCTCGCCGACTCACGCTCCATCTTCGCCACCGAGCCCGTCGTGACCAACCCGCTCGTGGTCGCCATGTTGCGCGAGAGGAGCCTCGTCCCCGCACCGCAGCGGGCTCTCCTCAAGGGAATCAAGGACGAGCTGACGGTGTACGAGATAGGCTAGCGCGCTCAGCTCAGCACCGGAGCCGGCATCGGGCCAACGATCTCGGCCATGGCCGCGCCCAGCGCGATCAACCGTTCGTCGTTCCACCTTTTGCCAACGAGCTGCGCGCCGATGGGCAGCCCCGCGGCATTTTGCGCGATGGGCACGACGAGCGACGGGCTGCCCGTGTACGTCGAAAGAATGGTGGGGTGGTCGACACACATGGACGACACCGATTCGCCGTCGACGTCGATGGGACTTCCGTGCGGGCGATGCGTGAATGCGAGCACCGTCGCCGCCGGGCAGAGAAAGGCGTCATGGTCGGCGAAGAAACGATCGAGCGTCGCGATGAAGCGATCGCGCTCGTCGAGCGCCACCATGACGTCGAAGGGCATGGGCTCGGGGAGGTTCAACGAGCGCGCGCCGGGCGGAGCCATGCCGGCGCGAATCGCAATGGACAGCGCAGCCTGCAAAATCCGCCGAAACGCGGGCAAGAGCTCGTCGAAGGGCACGGGCTCGCGCTCCTCGACGTGCACGCCAGCGTCCGACAAGCGCGTGGCAAACCTCTCGAGGGCCACCCGAATGTCGGCCGCGATTCGGATCCCCTTGATGGACGGAGCAAATGCGACGCGCGCCCCGCGCAACAGCGCCGCGGGCGCATCGAGCGTGGGCACGGGAGGCACCTCGGGATCGCGCGGATCGGGACCGGCCAGCACACGAAAGAGCAAGGCCACATCGCCCGCCGTCCGGGCCAGCGGTCCGGCTGCTCCGAGCGTGCGATCGATGCGCGGGATACCTGGCGGGCCAAAGATCATACCCGCCATGGGAATTCGGTGGAGCGTGGGACGTAGGCCAAAGACGCCACAGAAGTGAGCCGGCATTCGGATGGATCCCGACAGGTCGGTCCCCACGTCGAAGGGAGAAAGGCGCGCCGCGACGGCGGCCGCTGCTCCGCCGCTCGAGCCTCCGGTCGTTCGCTCGAGATCGTAGGGGTTGGAGCTCCGACCAAATTGCTGGCTGTTGGTCTGCAGCGAGTTGGACATGTTCGTCTTGCCGAGGAGAATCGCGCCCGCTGCCTGCAGGCGCTGGGCGATGACGCCGTCGCGCTGGGGCACGCGTTCGCTGCCGCGCGT
>JBBSDY010000408.1:0-4688 GCA_038240245.1 Polyangiales bacterium | reverse complement strand
GACGCGCACGGCGACAAGCCTCAAAAGCGCAAGATCCAGCTCGTCGGTCAGACGCTCATGCAAGAAAGCGTCGACGTCGATTTTTCCGATTCGCGCGGCAAGATGTTCGACCGTACGCGCTTCGACTTCAACATCAGCCGCTCGCACAACTTCGTCGCCGGTGACTACTCGGTCACCGTGCACCGGCCCGACGGCGCGACGATCGGCACGACGCAGACGCTGGTCCTGCAGGGCGACAATCCGGTCATCGATCGCCGCACCATCTCGTTCGTCGGCACCAAGAAGGACAAGCCCGCCGCCGCAGCCGGCACCGACGCCAATGACAAGACCGCATCGGCTCCTGCTGCAGCCGACAAGGGCGAGACGCCGGCTGCCGAGGCGCCCGCCTCGAGCGCCGAAACGCCCCCCGAAGAAACGCCCGATCCCGCGGCAGCTGCCAAGGTGCCCCCGGCCTCGCACGGCTGCGGGTGCCGCGTCGCCGAACGCCAGGGCTCGAGCGGCGCCGCCGCCTTTTTTGCGATGTGCCTGACGGGCGCGGCCATCGGGCGGTTGCGGCGCCGCCGTCCTGCAGTACGAGACGGGTCCGGGAGCACCGTTTGACGCAAGCGCAGCCCGTCTCCCCCAAGAAACAGCTCCGGCGCGATCCCCGCGCAGAGATGCTCCGCCTGCTCAACGAAGGCAAGGCGCCGGGCGCGACGATCGAGCACCAGGGGACGTCTTTTCTAGGACCGACGATGACGGTGCAGAAGTACCGGCTCGGGAACGGGCTCACCGTGCTCCTCAGCATCGACGCGAGCGCACCCGTGGCGAGCTACCACACCTGGTTCGCCGTCGGATCGCGCCACGAGAAGGTGGGCAAGACCGGGCTCGCTCACCTCTTCGAGCACCTGATGTTCAACGAGACCGAGAAGCACAAGGCCGGCAGCTTCGATCGCAAGCTCGAAGAAGCAGGAGCCGAGAGCAACGCCGCGACGTGGGTGGACTGGACTTTTTACCACGAGAGCATTCCCAAGGACCGCATCGGCTTGGTCATCGAGCTCGAGGCCGAGCGAATGTCCAAGCTCGTCCTGCGCGAGCCACAAGTCACCAGCGAAAAAGAGGTCGTGGCCAACGAGCGTCGCTATCGCGTCGACGACGACGTCGAGGGCGCGGTGAGCGAGCTGCTCTACAACACCGCCTACACCACCCATGCCTACCGCTGGCCGACGATCGGCTGGATGGCCGACATCGAGGGCTTCACCACCGACGATTGCGCGGGCTTTTACCACACCTATTACGCGCCCAACAATGCGACCACCGTCATCGTCGGCGACATTCGCGAAAAAGACATCCTGGCCAGGATTCAAAAAGCCTACGGCGGGCTGGAGAGCGCCCAGATCCCCGTCGAGGACAGCCTGCCCGAACCGCCGCAGATGCAAGAGCGGCGCGTGTCGATCACCAAGCCGACGGCCACCGACAAGATCGCCATCGCCTACCACGGGCCCGCATTCGGCGACGTCGATCACGTGCCGCTGACCATGCTCACCGAGGTGCTGTTCTCGGGACGGTCCTCGCGCTGCCACCGGGCGCTCATTCAGCGCGAAGAGCTCTGCACCGAGCTGCGAGGCTGGGTCGGCACGTTCAAGGATCCCGGGCTCTTCGAAGTCTACGCCACCGCGCGGCCCGGTAAGACCTGCGCCGACATTCTGGCATCGCTCGACCGCGAGCTCGAGCGCGTGGTGAGCGAGCCCATCACCGACGCCGAGCTCGAAAAGGTCAAAGCCAAGGTCGAGCTCGGTCTCGTGCAGAGCCTCGAGACCGCGGGCGGCAAGGCCGAGCAAATCGGTTTTTACCATACCGTGCTCGGCGATCCGGTGGGTGCCTTCTCGCGGCTCGAAGCCTACCGGCGCACCACGCGCTCCGACCTGTTGCGCGTCGCGCGCCGCTACCTGGTGAAAGACCGTCGCACGATAGTCGAGGTCCATCCCGATGCCGCCACCGAAACCGCAGGCAAAGAGCCCGGATGACGCCGTACCTCGAAGAAAATCACGCACTACCCCTGGTGAGCATCGCGGTGGCCTTCCGGTCCGGCGCGGCCTTCGACCCCGAGGGCAAAGAGGGCCTGACGCGGGTCATGGTTCGCATGCTCCGGCGCGGATGCAAGGGCTTCGCCTCCCACGAGATCGAAGAGAAGATCGACAGCCTGGGGGCGGAGTTTGCCGCCGACGTCTCGGCCAGCGTGATCACCTTGCACGTCGATGTCATCTCGCGCTCTCTCGACGCGATGGTCGATCTTCTGGCCACCATGATGACCGAGCCCACGTTCGACGAGGCCGAGCTCGGTAAGCTCTTGCGAGAGACCGAGGGCGAGATCATCGAGGCACGCGACAACGATCGCTCCCTTGGCACGCGGCATTTTCGCCGCCTCGTCTTCGAGGGCCATCCCTACGGGCGGCGGCTGGGAGGCACCATTGCCAGCGTTCTCGGGCTCACGCGGCACGACGTCGTCCAGCACTACGCGCGTCACTTCGTGCAAGGCAACGTCGAGATAGCCTTCTCGGGCGACATCGACGAGGCAAAGGCGAACGAGGTCTCGCAGCGCCTGCTCTCCGGGCTCGGCCAGGGCGAGCCCGCTCCCTTCGCCATCGCCTCTCCCGAAAGCATGCGGGGCAGGCGGCTCGTGTTCGTCGACAAGCCCGAGCGCACGCAGACCCAAATTCTCATGGGCGACGTGGGGAGCCACCCACGCGATCCCGATCACATCCCGCTGCACGTCGCCACGACGATCTTCGGCGGCACGTTCACCTCGCGCATGATGCGCGCCATCCGCTCCGAGCGCGGCTGGTCGTACGGCGCCTACGCTCGCCTTCCCTATGACGCGCAGCGCGACGCCTTCAGCATGTGGACCTTCCCCGCGGCCAAGGATGCGGCAGCGTGCATCGCGCTACAGCTCGAGCTACTCGACGCATGGCGCGACAAGGGAATCTTGCCCAAGGAGCTCTCGTTCGCGCAGCGCTACCTCATGCGCTCGCACGCATTCGATATCGACACCGCCCAGAAGCGGGTGCACCAGCGGCTGGACATCGACCTCTTCGATCTGCCCGCGGACTATCACACCAGGTACCTCGAGCACGTCGAGTCGGTGACCCTCGACCAGGCGAACCAGGCCGTCCGCGAGCGCATCCGCAGCGACGATCTCGTCGTGGCCGTCGTGGGAACGCACGCCGAAATCGGCGAAGCGATCACGAATGCCATCCCCGGCCTCACCAAGGTCGAAGTCGTCCCCTACGACGCCGAGTGATCCGTGAAATCGTCGGGCCGTCGGAGGTGAGCGTTTCGAGTGGGAAGAGCTACACTTCAGGATGGCCAGGGTACCGGTCGATCAAGGTGTAGTCGTTTCATGCCGTAGCCTGGCTGCGAAGATCGCCGACGAGGTACAGCGCTTCATCGATACCCACACCACCGTGGGTGTCGAGCGCACGACGGCGCGAGCCTACGGGGTCGAAGGGGTCGACGACCAGGGCACGCCGCTCGTCAATCTACTGGTCGACCGCTATCGGGAAGATCAGCTCCTCGCCCGCGGAATCGCCTTCTACCTGGGCCGCGCGCTTCTCTCCGGCGCGCGATCGATCAACGAGGCCGCGGAGAGGCTCGCCTACGGCGTCGATCTCGACCGGGGCGCGGGTGGGCGCGGACCCGCCGAGGTGCGCCAGGCGCTCGAGCGTCACACCCGCGAAGCCATCGACCACATCGACGCGGCGCGAGACGCCCGCGACGCCAAGAAAGCCAAGTTTGCGCCCGCGCTCTCGCCGCTCAAGTACGTCATCGTCGCCACCGGAAACATCTACGACGACGCGACGCAGGCCAAGGCCGCGGCATTTGCCGGAGCCGACATCGTCGCGGTCATCCGAGCCACCGCGCAGTCGCTGCTCGACTACGTTCCCCACGGACCCACCACCGAGGGCTACGGGGGAACGTTCGCCACCCAGGAGAATTTTCGCATCGTTCGCCGCGCGATCGACGAGGCGAGCGAGGAGTACGGCCGCTACGTCTACCAGACCAACTACTCGTCGGGTCTGTGCATGTCGGAGATCGCGTGGATGGGCGCCGTCGAGCGGCTGGACATGCTCTTGAACGACGCCATGTACGGCATCCTCTTTCGCGACATCAACATGTGCCGCACGTTCGTCGATCAGTACGTCTCGCGCCGCATCATCGCGCGCAGCGGCATCATCATCAACACCGGCGAGGACAACTACCTCACCACCGCCGACGCCGTCGACAAGGCCCACACCGTGCTCGCATCGCAGTTCATCAACGAAGCGTTCGCCAAACGGGCCGGCCTCGGCGACGAGCAGATGGGGCTCGGCCACGCCTACGAGATCGACCCCAAGATAGAGGACAGCTTCCTGCTCGAGATGGCGCAGGCGCAGCTCGTGCGCCAGATCTTCGACAAGCACCCCATCAAGTGGATGCCCCCCACCAAGCACAAGACCGGCGACGTCTTTCAGAGCCACGTGCACGACGCGATGTTCAACCTCGTCGGCGTGGCAACGGGCCAGTCGATCGCGCTTTTGGGAATGTTCTCCGAGGCCATCCAGAACCCGCTCTTGATGGACCGCTACCTGTCGCTCAAATCGGCGAAATACGTCTTCAACACCGCGCGCCACCTGGGCGACGAGATCGAGTGGCGCCCGGGCGGCATCGTC
>JBBSDY010000407.1:0-4691 GCA_038240245.1 Polyangiales bacterium | reverse complement strand
CGCTCACCACCCCCGCCCGCATCGGCACGGTGGTCGGCGCGTGCGCGACCGACAGTAATGCCGCGAACGACGCCGACTGCCTCGACAAGTTCATCCAGCGTTTTGGCAGCAAGGTCTTGCGCCGCGCCCCCACGGCGCAAGAGAGCACCTTCTACAAGAGCGTGTACGGCGCGAGCACCGCCGCGGATCCCGCGGCCTATGCCGACGTGATCGGCGTCATGCTCAACGCGCCGCAGTTTCTGTACTTCGTCGAGCACGGCGACACCGAGGTGGCCGGCCAGCCCAACGTGTTCGAAGTCTCGGCATCCGAGCTGGCGGCGCGACTCTCTTACCAGTTCTGGGAGACGACGCCCGACGACGAGCTCGAGAAAGCGGCGACCGACGGCACGCTGCTGCAGCCCGACGTCTACCAGCACCAGGTCGACCGCCTCTATGCCGATCCTCGCACGCAGGTGACCATCTCGCAGTTCGTTGCCGACTGGCTGAAGACCGAAGATCTGCCGGCCCTCGACGCCCACAACCAAGATCCAACCTTCAAAAACTTCGCGGCCGCCGATCTACCGAAGCCCGAGCTTCGCCAGCAGATGATCGACGACGTCCTTGGGATGGTCGACTACTACGTCTGGAAAAAGCCTGGCTCGCTCGACGATCTCTGGAGCAGCGAGCTCTCGTTCAACAAGGGCGCCGATCTCGCCAAGATCTACGGAAGCCCCGTGTGGGACGGCACGTCGGCCCCGCCCGCCTTCGCGGCGGGACAACGGCCAGGGCTGCTCACCCGGGCGCTCTTTCTCACCTCGGGCTCGGCCAACACCCGGCCCATACTCAAGGGCGTCTTCGTCCGGCGCCGTATGATCTGCGACGACATCCCGCCGCCTCCCCCCGGCGCCAACGCCGTGCCGCCCGAGCTCAAGCCGGACATGACCACGCGCGAGGTCGTCGAAGAGCTGACCCAGAAGTCGGGAACCGTGTGCGCGGCGTGCCACAAGAGCATCATCAATCCGCTCGGCTTCGCCACCGAGGGTTTCGATTCGCTCGGCCGGGCCCGAACCGCGCAGCGCCTCTTCGATGCCACCGGCATCGAGGTGGGGCAAAAGCCGATCGACACGCAGTCGGTGCCCACGATCACCCCTGGTGACGAGACGGTATCCAGCGGACCGGGCGACCTCGCGCGTCTGGTCGTCGCCAGCGGCAAGGCCAACTCTTGTCTCGCCCGCAACTACTTTCGTTTCACCTACGCCAGGTGGGAAGACCCCAGCACCGACGGTTGCGCGCTCGAAGATCTGCGCCTGAAGCTCGCCAACGGTGGCAAGCTCGGAGACCTTTTGAAAGAAGTCGCGATGTCGCCGGCATTCCGGCGGCGCGCCTTTCAGTGATGGGACAAGATAAGAAAATGGCACGACGGGTGATCGACATTTCGCGACGACACGTGCTCCGGGGAGCCGCCGGCGTCACGCTCGCGTTACCATTTCTTCCCTCGCTCGCCGAGGGGCAAGCGGTGGGCACGCCCACCTTCGCCAAAAAACCGCGGTTCTTTTGGTTCGGCACCGACCACGGGGGCGCCTACGAAGCCAACATGTTCCCCGACCCGGCAATGGCCACGACCACGGTGGATCTGTTCGCCGATCACAAGGTGGCGTCGGGCCCCTTGAAGGCCCAAGTCACTGCGGGACGTGCGTCCGTATCGCCGATCCTGAGCGCGCCGTCGACCGCGCTGACCGACGCGCTGGTCGGCAAGATGAACGTGCTGCGCGGGCTCGACGTTCCCTTCTACATTTCGCACAACACCGGTCTTCACCTCGGAAACTATGCCCGCAACGACGGCAATGGCGGCGACGGCGCAGCGGTCCAGAGCAGTCCGCGTCCCACCATCGACCAGCTCATGGCGTGGTCGAAATCGTTCTACCCCGACGCGAGCAACATCAAGCAACGCGCGATGGTCCTCGGCTCGGGCAGGCAAGTGTCGTGGAACTGGTCCGATCCATCCAATAAGATGGGGACCATTCAGAACATCCGCGGCGTCGACAGCTCGCGCGATCTGTTCGACTCGATCTTCGTCCCGCCCGACATGGCCAAGCCGAAGCGCCCTCCTATCGCCGACCGCGTCCTCGAGAGCTACAAAACCCTGCGCGACGGAAGCAAGCGGCTGTCAGTGGCCGACAAGCAGCGCCTCAGTGACCACATCGATCGCATCGCCGAGCTCGAGCGCAAGCTCAACGCCACCGCGTCTTGCGGCAGCGTCACCAAGCCCACCGACGACGCGCAATCCCATCAAAAGATCGACGCCGCCGACGTCGCCAAGCACTGGCAGCTCTTCACCGACGTCGTCGTCACGGCGTTCGTGTGTGGAACGAGCCGCATCGCGGTGGCGGGGATTGGGGGCACCGAAAAATTTGCCTCGTACCAGGGCGACTGGCACCAAGACGTCGCTCACCAGTGGCAGGCTGCCGACAAGCAGGCGCTCCTGACCCAGTCGTACCAGCGCTTTTTCGAGACGGTCTTTCTCGACGCCGCCACCAAGCTCGACATCGAAGAAGCCCCCGGGATGACCTACCTCGACAACACGCTGCTCGGCTGGTCGCAAGAGTGCTGTATGTCGACACACGACTCGGGCTCGATCCCAGTGGTCACCATGGGCAGCGCTGGCGGGTTCTTCAAGACTGGCCTGCTCGCCGACTACCGCAAGATGAACGACGCCAACTCGAAGTTCGATCCCAAGGCGGGCAATGTCATCTGGCTGGGTCTGCTCTACAACCAGTGGCTCGCCAACGTCCTTTTGGCCATGGGCGTGCCTCCGGCGGAGTTCGAGCTGTGGCAGCACAAGGGTTACGGCGTGCCGTTTCTCACCAAGGAGACCTGGACACCTCCCTACGCCAAACACTACGAGAGCACGACCGGTCGCTACTTCACGATGGCGAGCGACGTCCTTCCGTTCTTGAAGGCGTAGCCAACGAAACTGAGTCCATCCTCTTGCAGCTAGTCAAAGGGCGTCGGTCAGGACTTTGAGCAGCGAGCGGGGGGCGAAGGCGTCCTCGGTGATTTCCCAGATCATGACGCCGCCGTATCCCGTGGCGAGGTTGGCCTTGCTCTGCATCGTCGCTTCGCCATTGTAGGAGATTTGAACCCCGGCGGCCGTGATCCAGTCCGTCTGCCAGGCGTTCGGATACCGCGCGATGATCTCGGGGTATGTGAGCGCGGCGCTGGGACCGCATCCCGTTCCCCAGCACCACCCGTAAAAGGGCACGCCGAGCACGATCTTGCTCTTGGGCATGCCACGCTTTTTGACGAAGTAATCGAGATCGGCGACCGACTCTTCGTAAGGCGCGTGCGCGCACGGATCGGTCCACGAGCCGCAGTGGTCGTACGACATCACGTTGACGAAATCCAGCTTCTGCAGCGCCGAATCGGGGATGCGATCGCCGAACCAAGTGCCGTATGCAGCGGTGAGCAGCTTGCCTTTGGGCTTCAGCTTGGCGCTCATCGCGTCGATGAAAGGTCCATAGTTGGCGTCGACGGGATTGCCCTCGACATCGACGTCGAGCCCATCGAGCCCGTGCGCCGCGATGAATGCGTCGAGCTTCTGGACGAAGGCTTGCACACTGGCGGGGACCAGAAGTGCGGCGATTCGCTCGGAGCCACCGCTCGCCCCGCCGATGGAGATGAGCACCTTCACACCCCTCGCGTGAGCCCCGTCGACGATCGTCGCCACGGCGGCGTCGGAGTCCTTGCCCAGCGTGGGATCGTTTCCGCTGGCCGGGTTGGCGAACGCGAGATCGACGTGCGTGACTCTCGAATAGTCGAGCTGCGACGCCCACGCGTCGAGGCCGCGGTACGTGGGAAGGTAGGCGACGACGCGCCTCGCTGGGGGCTTGCCACCGTCGAGGGCTCCGACCACGCTCGAGCCAGCGCCGCCGCCCGTTGCCGGCAATCCCCCCGTTGCTGTTGAACCGCCCTGCCCTGCCGTGCTCGAGCTTCCCGCGGTACCGACTCCCGCGCTGCTGGTCGGAGCAGATGTCGCATCGCCCCCGGCACCTTCGGTCACACACGTGGTGCATGCGTAGTCCGTGGCGCAGCCCAGAGAGCCGAGCATTGCGGCGGCCGCGAACAGCGCCGCAAGCTTTGAAGCGCAAGGATCCATCTCGGGTCTCTACGCAAACCACGGACCACGCGGGATCAGACCGCGCGAGGGGAAATGCTGAAGCCGGAGAGCCAATAGAAGGGTCCGAGGAGCCCGGCCAGCGCTGACCGCTGGATCCCCGCGATCATCTGGGATCGCCTGGATCCTGGTCACATCTTCAAAAGAAGAAGTACGTGATGCCGAGCGACGCGCCGACCTGACCGCCGATGGTCGCCGTGTTGTTGCCATTGGCGAGCACGATGCCGAGCCCCGCCGATGCCGAGAACGCCACGTTCGAAACGACGAAGGCGCGAATTTGCAGAGCGCCTTCGAGGTGGACCTGGTTGCTCGATGTGCTGGCCGGCGTGGGCGCGTTGGGGGGCGCGTCATCCTGGTGCTGGCCGTGCACGAGTCCGACTCCGGGACCAATGGAAAAATCGGCGGCCTGCGTGTGGTGCAGCGGAAAGAAGAACCGCGCCGCCACGGCAAGATCGGTGTCATTTTTGGTGAGGTGAGCACCAAGCAGGGCATCGAGGTGAAACACCTGCGCGTCGTAGACGAACGTACCGCCCACGAT
>JBBSDY010000406.1:0-4703 GCA_038240245.1 Polyangiales bacterium | reverse complement strand
TTCGGAGCCCAAGGCGTGCCTTTCTCCCGACGTGTTCGTCAAGCTGGGTGTCCCCGACACCACGTTCGACTGCTGGAAGAGCTGGGAGAAGGGTTCCCCCGAGCTGGCGATCGAGTTCATCAGCAAGAGCGACAAGCAAGACCTTCCGTGGGGCAAGAAGCTGCGTCGGTACCACGATCTCGGTGTCGAAGAGCTGGTGCGCTTCGATCCCGACTGCTCCCACGGAAAGCGCGTTCGGGTGTGGGACCGAGTCGACGGTGATTTGGTCGAGCGCGTCGTCACCTCCGACGTGACCTTTTGCCGTCCGCTTGGTCTTTGGTGGGTCGTGAGGCCCACTGGCGATCTTCCGTTGACGCTTCGCCTCGCGGCGGACGAGGTCGGCACCCACCTTCTGCCCTCGCCCAGCGAAGCTGCCCTGAACGAGCTGGCCGAAACGCGCGCCGAGGTCGAACGACTGCGCAACGGTACCAAGGGCTCGTGAGACCGGTCACCATCGTCGGAGGGGGGCTCGCGGGCTGCGAAGCGGCGTGGCAGCTCGCCGAGCGCGGCATCGAGGCCACCATCCTCGAGCAGAAGCCCGAGAAGCGAACGGCCGCGCAGATCGGAAATGGGCTCGCCGAGCTCGTGTGCTCCAACTCGATGCGCGGCGCTGCGCTGTCCAATGCGGTCGGGTTGCTGAAAGAAGAGCTGCGCCGGGCCGGCTCGATCGTGCTGAAGGTCGCCGATCGCACGCGCGTTCCCGCAGGCGGAGCGCTGGCCGTCGATCGCGAGCGGTTCAGCGAGGAGATGACGGCCGAGATGGCCCGCCACCCGCGCATTCGAGTGGTGTCGCAAGAAGTGAAAGCGATCCCCGACGATCGTCCGGTCATCCTGGCCACGGGGCCCCTCACCTCCGATGATCTGGCGGCCGATCTCGCGCGTGCCGTGGGCGCGAGCCAGCTTGCCTATTACGACGCCATCGCGCCCATCGTGTCGGCCGACTCGATCGACTGGTCCAAGGTGTGGAAACAGTCGCGCTACGACAAGGGACAAGACGGCGACGAGGCTGCCTACGTGAATTGCCCCTTCGACGAGGCCGGCTACCGCGCGTTCGTGGCCGCTGTCGTTGGCGCCGAAAAAGTGGCCGCGCGTTCGTTCGAGGACGTTCGTTACTTCGAGGGCTGCCTGCCCGTCGAGGTCATGGCCGAGCGCGGGGAGATGACGTTGGCCTTCGGTCCCATGAAGCCGGTCGGCCTGCTCGATCCTCGCACGGGAGGTCGACCTTACGCGGTCGTGCAGCTTCGTCCCGAGGACGTCGCGACGACGGCGTACAACCTCGTCGGGTTTCAAACCCGCATGACCTACGGCGAGCAGGCACGTGTTCTTCGCACGATTCCAGGGCTCGAAGGCGCGGAGTTCTTGCGATTCGGCTCGGTGCACCGCAACACGTTCTTGAACGCCCCCGAGCTGCTCGATGAGGCGATGCAGCTTCGCGCCCGCCCCGGCGTCTTCATTGCGGGTCAGCTCTCGGGGGTCGAAGGTTACGTCGAAAGCGCGGCCGGCGGATTTCTCTGCGCGCTCGCCATGGCGCAGCGAATGCTCGAGCTGCCCGTTTGCTTTCCCCCGGAGACCACGGCCCTGGGTGGCATCCGTACGCACTTGTCGCGCAAAGTGGCGTCGTACCAGCCGTCGAACATCACGTGGGCGCACCTGCCTCCGCTGCCCAACCGCCGGCTCAAGAAGCGCGAACGATACGAAGCCATGGCCGAACGCGCGCTGGGTGATCTGGAAGGTTGGCTCGCGACGGCAGTGGCTCCGCGCTAGGGCGCGATTGTTCTTCGCCGCCCTCGAGGCGCGACTCTAGAACAGCGCGGCGGCGGTATCGTCCACCCAGATCCACGCGTCACGGGGAACGCAGACGTGCGAGTCGTGTCGTACGATGCGTCCGCGTGCCGCCAGTCGCTCGAGAGCTGCCCGGCGTCCCTCCGGATACGGCTCGGTGCCGATCTCGCGCGCCGCGGCCTCGAGGTCGAAGCCCTCTTTCATGCGCAGGCCGAGCATGATGCGTTCGCGCAGACGAGTCGGACCGTCGAGTCGCTCTTCGGTGCCGGCCAGACCTAACTTGCCCGTCGCGGCTCGCTGAACGTACTCGCGGGGGCTCGGTGTGTTGCGGTAGCGGTGCCCGACGCCGTCGCTCGATGTGATCGTCCCGTAGGCGCCGCAGCCGAGCCCCAGGTAGTCGTGACCCCGCCAGTAACCGAGGTTGTGCCGGGAACGCTGTCCCGGGGCGGCATAGTTCGAAACCTCGTAGTGCTCGAGGCCGACCGCCGTCAACGCTTCGTCCACTGCGAAGAACGACGCCGCCATCGCGCCGTCCTCGCAGAGCGGCAAACGGCCGCGCCTGGCGAGCCTTCCAAACGGTGTCGAGGGCTCGATGGTCAAGCTGTACGCGGAAACGTGGGTCGCCCCGAGCTCGACCAACCTTTTTGCCTCCTCGGCCGGCGTCTCGGGCGCTTCACCGGCCAGGGCGTAGATGAGATCTGTCGAGATGCGCGGCACGCCTGCGCGGACCGCTCCTCGCACGGCTTCGACCGCGTCAGCCCCGCTATGGATCCGTCCAAGGAAGCGGAGCCGCTCGTCATCGAAGGACTGCACGCCCATGCTGAGGCGGCTGACGCCCTCGTCGACCAGGGCACGAGCGAGGTCCTCGTCGAGCGAGCTCGGATCGCACTCCACGGTGACCTCGATCTTGGACGGATCCGCCTGAAACGCCCCGGTGATGCCCGCCAGCACCCGGCCGAGCTCCTGGGGTGCCCATAGCGAGGGCGTTCCCCCCCCGAAGAAGATGCTGACGAGCACTGACGACGAAACATCGCCGATCCGGCCCGCCAGCTCGGACAGCACCGCCGTGGCGTAGCCGGCATGATCGATGGATTGCCTCGGCGCAACGTGGACAACGAAATCGCAGTACGGACACTTTGATAAGCACCACGGGAAGTGGACATAGATGCCCAGGGGTGCGGGCGCGGCCTCGTGGGCGACTGGGTTCACCGAGAATGGTTTCCGTGTGCACCCGACCTGAAGGGCGTTTCGTTGCCGGTTGAAATGGTGGGTGTTAGACTTACCAGTTGTCGCCGGCAATCGACTGGCGCCAGAAGATGCTGAAGCTTGCCGAACTAGTCGAACGGATCCGAGCATATCATCCGGCCGCGGACGTGGAGATTGTCTCGCGAGCGTACGATTTTAGCGTGCGAGCTCACGAAGGCCAAAAGCGCAAGAGCGGCGATCCGTACTTCATCCATCCGGCTTCGGTCGCTGGCATCATCACCGAGCTGCGCCTCGACACCGCCAGCATTTGCGCCGGCCTGTTGCACGACGTCGTCGAAGACACGCTGGCGACGACCGACGACATCGAAAAAGAGTTCGGCAGCGAGGTCGGCTTTTTGGTCGACGGCGTCACCAAGCTCTCGCAAATCAACTTCACGTCCCGCGAGGACCGCCAGGCCGAGAACTTCCGCAAGATGGTGGTCGCCATGGCCCGCGACATTCGCGTGCTGCTGGTCAAGCTGTGCGATCGCCTGGACAACATGCGGACGCTCGACTTCATGGGCAACGAATCACAAGAGCGCATCGCCCGCGAGACGATGGACATCTATGCTCCCCTGGCCAACCGGCTCGGTATCGCGAGCTTCAAGGGGGAGCTCGAGGATCTGTCGTTCAAGTACCTCGATCCGCAATCGTACCAGGACCTCAATGCCAAGGTCAGCAAGACCCGCAAAGAGCGCGATCGCTACATTGCCGACGTCTCCAAGACGCTCTCCAGCCGGCTGGCCGAGCAGGGCTTTTCGGCCGACGTGGCGGGGCGAGCGAAGCACCTTTACTCGATCTACCGCAAAATGAAGACGCAGGACTGCGACTTCGAGCAGGTCTACGACGTCATCGCCTTCCGCATTATCGTCGAGTCGGTCGCCGACTGCTATGCAACGCTGGGCGTCATCCACTCACGGTGGACGCCCATCCCCGGGCGCTTCAAGGACTACGTCGCGCTCCCCAAGCCGAACATGTACCAGTCGCTGCACACCACCGTCATCGGGCCGGGGCGCGAGCGGATCGAAATCCAGATCCGCACCCACGACATGCAGCGCGTCGCCGAGCACGGTATCGCCGCCCACTGGAAGTACAAGGAGCGCATCTCGGGCGGCGTCGATCCCAAGGACGCCGAACGCTTCGGCTGGCTGCGCCAGTTGATGGAGTTTCAGAAGGAGATGAAAGACCCGGCCGAGTTTCTCGAGTCGGTCAAGGTCGATCTGTTCGCCGACGAGGTGTACGTGTTCACGCCCAAGGGCGATGTGCGCGTGTTTCCCCGCAACGCCACGCCCATCGATTTCGCCTACGCCATTCACACCGAGGTGGGCAACCACTGCTCGGGCGCGCGCGTCAACGGCGCCATCGTCCCCCTGAAATACAAGCTGCGCAACGGCGACGTGGTCGAGGTGATGACCACCACCCAGCAGCATCCCTCCAAGGACTGGATTGACAACGTCGTCACCGGGCGCGCCAAGAGCAAGGTGCGCGCACACCTGCGCACCGAGCAGCGCGATAAATCGCTCAAGCTCGGGCGCGAGCTGCTCGAGAAGGGCCTGCACTCGCGCGGGATCTCGCTGCAGAAATTCTTGAAATCACCCGAGGACGTCCGCAGGGTCGAAGAGGCCAACAAGGTGAGC
>JBBSDY010000405.1:0-4704 GCA_038240245.1 Polyangiales bacterium | reverse complement strand
GGTTGCAACGAATGCCACTCCGGCTGCAGCCAATCCCGCCGCGCCCGCGCCGCCCAAGGGCGCGGCGCCTGCGACGGGGCCCGATACGCGATCGGCGGCGATGGCTGCCTACAACCGCGCGCTCGCCGAGCGCCGGCTCGAGACTGCGACGGCGCTCACCCCCGAGGCGATCCGCGAGCGGCTGCTCGATGCCCAGGAGCTGTCAGCGACGGGACGTCGCGCAGAGGAGATCGGGCTTCTCGTTCGCCTCGTCGAAAGCCCGCGCTTTGCCGACTATGCCGACAGCGACGAAGGGCACGCCGCCGTGTATGCCCTCGGCGACGCGCTGGCCACCGATGGTGCGCACGAGCCTGCGCGCGGGTACCTGAAACGTTTGCTCGGGCTTTCGCCCAACGACACCTACGCCAGGCGCGCGGTGCGAAGGCTGGTCGAGATCGCGCTCGACACCGACGTGAGCGCCCCCATTCTCGAGGACTTGAAAGCGGTGCCGGCGGCCGGCCAGCCCGAGGAGACGCGCGGCGAGATTGCCTACTTGAACGGTCGCACGCGCCAGCTTGCCAAAGATCCCGACGGGGCATTCGCCTTCTATGCGCAGGTCACCCAAAAATCGCGCTTCTGGGCGCAGTCCGTCTATCTGTCCGGGCTCATCGAGGTCGACCGGGGCCACTGGAAGGAAGGCGAAAACCTGTTTTGTAAGGTCGCCGATCCGGCGCGATCCGAAAAGACCGCGCCGTTCTTTGCCGACGAGAAGTTCTATGCGGTTCGCGATCTCGCGCGCCTTGCTCTCGGTCGGGTGGCCCACGAGCAATTTCGTTTCGACGACGCGCGTTACTACTACTACCTGGTTCCGCAGGACTCCGAACGCCTCGCCGAGGCCCTCTATGAGTCGGCAACCGGTCGCTATGAGAAAAAAGACTACGAGTCGGCGCGCGAGCTGCTCGATCAGAAGAGCGCTCTCGGTGTGCATCACCGCTACGAGGACGAAGCCTGGATCTTGAGCTCGTACATCGATCTCGCACGTTGTCGCTTCGAAGAGGCCGACGCGTCGCTCAGGGGTTTCATCGCCAAGTACGAGCCGGTGCGCGACACGGCCCGCAAGCTGACCACCGACGAGCGCGGTCTTTCGCGCTTGCTCGAGGCAGCCCAGGCCGGATCCGATGCGGCGGCCGAGCAGAACGGCATGACGCCCGACGTGGCGCGGGCGATCGCCGCGCTGGTGCGCGTCGATTCTGGCTATGGCATGGTGACCAAGCGTATCGCCCAGCTCGATCAGCAGATGTCGGGGCTCCGCGGCTCGATGGGGCAGCTCGACGATCTTGGCCGAACGCTCGCCACCACGGGAGGCGTACGGCCTACGTCCGAGGGGCTCGGTGGTGACACCGTGGCCGATGCGTCGGCGCGAGCTCGTGCACAAGCCGACGGCGTTCGGCGCCAGATCGAAGCACTGGAGCAAGCCCATGCGCCCGCGTCCGACATCAGCGCGCTCCGCGGCAAGCTCGACCAGATCGAGAGCGCCATCAAGGGAGCGCGCGAGGGCGGGCCGGGAGCGGGCAAGGATACGGGCCCGGCGGGAACGGATTTGCCTGGGCTTCTGCGCGGCGATCGAACGACCTCGACGGATCTTTTCGCGCTTGCGCAGGCGGCTCGCGCCAGGCTGGTCGAGGCGCGCACGGCCCTCGCCAAGGACGCCGTCGGCAGGCTGAGCCTACGTCTATCGCGGCTGCTTCGTCGCGCGCGGCTGGGTCGCATCGAATCCGTGCTCGGACGCAAGCGAGCGCTCGAGCTCGAGGTGGAAGCGCTTGCGGCCGGCGTACTGCCGCAAGCGGCGCTCGATTCGCTCGAGGCGCCGCGCTATTTGAAAGACAGCGAAGAGTACTGGCCCTTCGAAGGCGACGACTGGCCCGACGAGTACGTCGGCGGAGAGGGCCAGCGCTGACCGATGCTGCCCCGTCGACTTTTGGTCGGTCCTTCGCTGGCGCTGCTCCTCATCGGTGCTGGCGATCGAGCGGCCTGGTCGGCCGACAAGAAATCGACGCTCGCTCAGCCCGCGGCCGATTCTCCGGCGATGGCTTCCGAGAAATCGAGCGTCAAACCTGCCGCCGAGCGAGCCATCGCGGGCGGCGCCGTCGGTCGTACCGCCAAACCCGGCAGCGCGCAGCAGGCCGGCTCGAAGAGCTCGCGCGGCCCCATGGGTCCGCGCATTCCCGAGCACATGCGCAAGGCGCTCGAAGGTCTCATCGCGCGACGCATCGATCGCGACATCATCGCGCAAAAGTCGCTGCGCGCCGAGGCCGTGGGCCTTTTGGAGACGTTCATCAAAGAAGAGTCGGTCCAGGCGCGCGAAATGCCCGAGGCCATGATGCGGCTCGGCGAGCTCTACTGGGAAACCGAGCGCGAGCAGTTCGTGCTTCGCTTCCAGGAGTGGGAGAAAAAGCCCGTCGACCAGCGCGGTCCCACGCCCGACCCCAATTTCGATCGAGCGCGCGCGCTTTTTGCGCGCGTGCTCAAAGACTACAAGAATTTCGAATCGTACGACCTCGCCCTCTATGTCGACGGCTTCTTGGCGACCGAGCAGGGCAAGCAGGACGAGGCGCTCGATCGCTTCAACCGCATTCTCGAGGGCTACCCGAGGAGCCGCTTCATACCCGATGCGCACATGGCCCGCGCCGAGGCGGCCTTCAACGGCAAATACGACTACGCGGGGGCGCTCGTCGAATACGAAAAGGTCATGCAGTATCCGCAATCGGATCTGTATGGGCTGGCGCTCTTCAAGAGCGCGTGGTGCCAGTGGCGCCTCGGCCGCACCGACGAGGCGGCCAAACGCTTTTTGCAAGTCTTCCAGGTGACCGACGAGAGCCAGCAGGTCTCGGCTCAAAAACGAAAGCAGCTCGACGAGCTCCAGTCCGAGGCCCTCAAATACCTGGTCGAGGTTTTTACCGAGGACGAGAAGAACAGCGCCGACGACGTCTACAATTTTCTCGTCAAGGCGGGCGGCGACAAGTTTGCCGGAAAGATCGTCAAGGCGCTCGCCGCCGCGTTCTACGAGCAGGCGCACTACGAGAGGGGCATCGAAGCCTACGAGCTGATGCTCAAGCTCGATCCGGTGGGCCCCGAGGCTCCCGACTATGGCCTCGCCGTGGCGCAGGGGTACGCGACCATCGAAGATTGGGGCAAGCTGAAGACGACGTACAATCGTCTCATCAAGACATTCACATTGCCCGAGCAGGGAACCGAGGGTGGCGCCTGGGCGCGGGCGCAGACCAATCCCGAGGTCGTCAAGGCAGCGCAGGCCAAGATCGAAAAGCAGCTTCGCGAGGATGCGACCAACCTGCACGGCAAGGCCCAGCGCGACAAGACGAGCCGCGCCGAATTCGAAGGGGCCGCCGCGCTCTACGAGGTCTACCTTTCCAAGTTCGGCAAGTCCGATGCGGCGTACGAGGCGGAGTTCAACCTCGGCGAGATCTATTTTTACCACCTGGGCAAGAACAGCGACGCGGCCACCCACTACATGGCGACGGCGCGCCGCAATCCCAAGGGTCCGCTCACCCACGACGCGCTCTACAACGCCATCTCGGCCCTCGAGCGGCTGCGCTATGCGGAATTCGAGAAGAAGACCAAGGGCGAGACCGACGTCGACAAGAAATTCACCGAGGCAATGGAGCTCTACATTCAGCTCTATCCCAACGATCCCGATATTCCCGAGCTGCTCTTTCGACAGGGCAAGCTCTACTACGATCACCAGGTTTACGACGCCGCGGTTCGCCAGTGGGGGCTCTTGCTCGAGAAGTTCCCCAACTCCAAGTTCGCGGCCGGCGCGGGCGAGCTCGTCCTCGACTCTTTCAACCAGTCGAAGGACTATTCGAACATCGAAATCTGGGCGCGGCGGCTCAAGACGGCGCCGTCGTTTCAGGGGGGCGACCAGCAGAAGAAACTCAATACGCTCATCGTGCAGTCGGTCTTCAAGCAGGGGGAGCAAAAGGCGGCCGCCGGCCAGCACGCCGACGCCGCGGCTGCCTACCTGAGGGCGGCCAAGGAGTTTCCCCGGGATCCGCGCGCCGGCCAGGCGTGTGTGAACGCCGAGATCGAATCGCAGAAGGCCGGCGACATCGCGACCATGAAGACGGCCGCCGACCTGTTGATCACCGAGCACAAGGACGCGCCCGAAGCAGCGCTCGGCGCGTGGACGGCTGCGTCGCAGTTTCAGGGGATGGGCCTCTTCGCTGACGCCGCCACCTACCACGAGGTGCTCGCCGAGCGGTTTCCTAAGAGCGATCACGCCAAGGACTCGGCCTACAACGCGGTGCTTTTGCGCACCACGATTGGCGACTACGACAAGTCGATTGCCGACGGCAAACGGTACCGCCAGCAATACCCGACCGGCGCGGAGGTCGACGAAGTGGCCTTCTTGATGGGCAAGGCCCACGAGCGCGAGAAAAAGTGGCGCGATGCGGGCGACCTCTATCGCAGCTACGCCAAGAGCGCGAAAAACCCCGACCGCAAAGCCGAAGCGTACGTGCGCCTGGCCACCGTGGCCATCAAGGTGAACAACAACAAGGAGGCCGACGACGCGCTCGGAGATGCCGTCGCGCTCGGCAAGCAGAAGGGCGTCACCCTGGGGCCGGATGGCAAATACGCAGCCGCGCACGCGCGCTACATGCAGGGCGAGCGCATCCTGGCGGCCTTCGATCAGGTCGAGATCACCGG
>JBBSDY010000404.1:0-4705 GCA_038240245.1 Polyangiales bacterium | reverse complement strand
TCGCCGGTCACGCCGAAGAGGTGCATTCCCATCACGGCGATGGACATCGAGGCCGGGATGCCGAGCACGACCACCAGGGCGCCGCGGATGCTTCCCAAAAAGAGCGCCAAAATGATGGTGACGACGAAGGCTCCTTCGACGAGGTTCTTGGTCACCGTGTGCAGCGTGCGCCCCAGAAATTCGGATCGATCGTAAATGGGCTCGATGAAAACGCCGGGGGGGAGCGAGGCCTGGATCTCGGCGACCTTCTTTTTGACGCCGAGCACGACGTCGCGGCTGTTGGCACCCACGAGCATCATGGTGATGCCGGTGACCGCCTCGCCCTCGCCGTCGCGGGTGATGATGCCAAATCGCATGGCCGCACCCACGCGCACGTGCCCGATGTGTCGGACCAAAACGGGAGTTCCGTCGTCGTTGGTCCGCACCACGACGTTGGCGACCTCGTCCTCGTTGCCCAGCCGGCCCACACCGCGCAAGGTGAGCGATTCGCTCTTGCGCTCGATATACCCGCCCCCCACGTTCACGTTGGCGTGAGCGAGGGCGTCCGTGAGCTCGCTCAGCGTCATCTTGTGAGCGTGCAGGCGCGCCGGATCGACGACGATCTGATACTCCTTCAAGTCGCCGCCCATCGTGTTGATCTCCACGATGCCCGGGACCTGGCGTAGCTTGGGAGCGACTTCCCAGTCGAGCAGCGTTCGGAGCTGCGTCGGCGAGTGGCTGTCCGATCGAACCACGAATTGGTAGATCTCGCCGAGACCGCCCGAGACCGGCGAAAGCTGCGGCTTGCCAGCGGTGGCGGGGAGCTCGTCTTCGACCGACCGGACCCGCTCGAGCACCATCTGGCGCGCCAACCAAATGTCGACGTCATCGCGAAAGATGGCCGTCACGACCGAGAGCCCCGAGCGTGACACCGAGCGGAGCTCGGCGAGGTTGGGCATCCCGTTTTGCGCCATCTCGATGGGGAAGGTGACCGTGCGCTCGACTTCGACCGGAGAGAGGCCGGGCGCGTCGGTCATGACCGACACCTGCACCGTCGATACGTCGGGAACCGCATCGACGGGGAGCGTTCGCACCGCGACCACGCCGCCCCCGAGCAGGACGACGAGCAGCACCAACATCAGGCCCTTCAGGCGGATGGATTGGGCGACGAGCTGTTCGAGCATCTCAGCGAAAAATCTCCGATTTTAGCGCGAATACCCCGGAGATCGCGACCTTCTCGCCCTCTTCGAGACCGGCGAGCACCTCGACGTTGTCGCCGTCCTGGCCTCCGAGCTGGACGCTTCGTGGCTCGACCGAGAGCTGATCGTGCGAGATGAAGAGCGTCGGCTTGCCGTCGACGCTGGTGACGGCCCCGCGGGCGACGACGAGCGATGCGGCCAGCGGCGCCGATGTGTGAATCTTGGCGAGCAGTGATTGCCCGGGTCGCAAGGGGACTTCGGGATGATCGACGACCACGCGTATCGGCGCAGTGCGAGTCTCGAGGTCGATGACGTCGCCCACGTAGGCGACGCTGCCCTTGACCTTGCGCTCCGCGTCGCTCTGCGGGAAGAGGTCGACCAGATCGCCCTTGTGAATGGCGGCGACTTGGCGCTCGAAGACCGCGAGCTGGATCCAGACGCGGCTCAAGTCGGCCACTCGAAAGGCCGTGTGCGTGGCCTCGACCGACTGGCCGCGCGAGACGTTGCGCTCGATCACCTTGCCGGCAATCGGCGATGCCAGGCGAAGGATGCCCGCCGTTCCGTCGGGTGAGCCGCCGAGCGCACGAACGCGCTGCTCGGCGGCAACCAGCTCGGAGCGCGCGGACACGGCGTTGGCTTCGGCAAGCTCGGCTTCGCGGTTGGAAGAGATGTGCGCCTCGGCCAGCTCTTTCTCGCGCTTCTCGTTGACGGTCGCTGCGTCGGCGTGTGCCCGCGCCGAGATCAGCG
The DNA here is from genome assembly GCA_038240245.1 of Polyangiales bacterium. Classification (GTDB taxonomy): domain Bacteria; phylum Myxococcota_A; class Polyangia; order Polyangiales; family Polyangiaceae; genus DASWDH01. The sequence goes on along the minus strand of JBBSDY010000404.1, from coordinate 2,780 downwards.
CGGCCTGCGCCTGCCCCAGCTCGGCGCTCTCGATCTCGGCCAGAATGTCGCCCCCCTTGACCTCGTCGCCTTCCAGCTTGTTGATGCTGCGAACGCGGCCCGCGATGCGGGCTCCCACGGCTGCCATGCGCTCGGGATCGAAGGTGACGGTCCCGGTCACGCTGACCACCGGGGCAAGGCTGCTCTTTTGCGCGGCAGCAAACTCGATCTGTGAACGTCTTGCGAAGTCGGCCGAGTACCGTATCCACTTGCCGTCGAGGTAAGGAACGTCCCTCACGGGCGGCTTGGCTTCGGCGCTCTCGGCCTTCTGGGCGCGGCTCCAGTAGAGGATGAGCGCCGTGACGATGACGAGGCCGGCAACGCCAAGCCCGATGCGGCGGGTCAGAGGACGGCTCACGACGACACCTCCCCGCCAACCGCCCGTTCGAGCTCGATGCGCGCCAGCCACGCTTCTTCGAGAACGTCGATGCGGGTCGCGCGCACGCGGAGCGCATCGCGCGCCGCGGTCAGCAGTCGAAAGAGATCGAAGCGACCCGCCTGCCATCCCGCCTCGGCGAACGAGAGCGTGCGCTCTGCGGCGGGAATGGCCTTGTCGGTCAACCGCGAGAGCTCGAGCCGTCGAGCCTCGTAGGCCTGGTAGGCGGCGATGACGTCCCGGGTCAGCCTGCGCGATTCGAGATCGATGTGCGCGAGCATGGTCTCGCGGGCCCGCGCGGTCACCGCGAGGGGGCCCTGGTTGCGCTGGGCGATGGGCAGCTCGACGGTCACACCGATGATCCCATAGATGGGTGAGACGGGCGCGGCGTCGATGCCCGTATAAAGGCCGATCCGTGGAAAGAGCTCGCGCTCGAGCCGGGTCTGGGTCGCTTCGAGCAGCGTGATGCGCGCCTGCAGCGCTGCGAGCTGGGGATGCCTCTTGGCCGCGCGTTCGACGAGGCGCGCCGCGTCGGCGAGCTGCGGCGGCTCGGTGACGGGCGACGTAAGAGCCAGAGCCAGGTTGGCGGGCAGGTTCAGGGCGTCGCGCAGATCCATGAGCTGCGAATTGCGTTCGCTCACCGATGCGATCTCGGAGGCCTCGAGCAGGGCAACATCGAGCTCGGCGGATGCTTGCTCGAGCTCGGAGGCGGCCCCCGCCGCGAATCGGCGCTGCGCCGCATTGAGGACGCGGTTCGAGATCTCCATGGCCGACCGAGCCTCGGCGATCCTCAGATCGGCAATCTGCGATTTGATGTACGCCGTGAAGGCCCGAAGGCGCGCGCCCGATCGATCGAGCACGAGATCGGCCCGCGCGACCGACGCGCCGCGATCTGCCTCGGCCACCCGCGCGGAGGGTGCGCCACCCGGCTGGAACGGCAGGTCGAGAACAGCTCCGTATCCCAGATCGCGAAATCCGTTGCCGCCGGTAACCGCGGGCCGCACGTCGATGGCAAGCCGTGGATTGCTGGGCATGATGATCCCGGCTCCAATGCGTCGGGCGTCGGCCTCGCGGACGTTCTGCCGGCCGCTGACGACTTCGGGCGCGTCCGCCATGGCGCGGTTGACCGCTTCGGCAAGCGTCAACGAGAGTGCCGTCGGACTCTCGGCCAGCGCCGTCCTGGTATGCCCGAAGACCTCACATGCGAAACCAAAACCAAACACAACGACGTACCATCGCGTCAACAAGAATGACCTCCGAGCCCTGAGAGCGAACTCCTCGAAACCTTAGGCGCCCCTGTGTTGCGGGAAGAGCACCATCACGTTGCGGGACTACGCTCGCGGAGGTTTCTCTGGTCCTGTGCGGTGGCCCTGGGAAGGCCCGATGCCACCGGGTTGAAGTGGATCGTGGCTGGAGGGAGGGAAGGGAACGTCGAAGCCGAAACGAGGTGACGCAGCGCCCTGCTCGTCACAATCGTCGTCGTCGCTTTCGCTGGGCGGCGCCGGCGGATCGCAGCGATGGTCGGGATCGGAGACGTCGGAGGCCTGCTGCACGACCGCTGCGGCGGACGCGATGTCCGTGCGCGACGTGGGAGCACGGCGCAGGCTGGCCGGCTGGCCGTTCGACAACGCGGAGCCAAGTCCCAAAAGGACCACGACGATCGCGACGCAGAGGCTGAGCAGACGAATCACGGCACTAAGAGGTGAAAGCAAACGGCGCTCTTGTCAACCCCTCGTCGTCACAACGGTCGCAAGAGCGTGTAAAGTCCGATGGACAGGCCCACGCCGATGACGACGCGGCGGACCCACACCTGCCCGATCTTCTGGGCGACGCCGGCCCCCCAGTAACCCCCAACGATGGCGGCGACCGCCATGATCCCCGCGAGCGACCAGCGCACCTCGCCGGAAATGGCGAACGTGATCCCGGCGACTCCGTTGATCGCCACGGCCGAGATGGTCTTGAGCCGATTCATCTCGTGGATGTCGGACAGTCCCATGAAGCCCATGGTGGCGAGCATGAGGATGCCGATACCGGCGCCGAAGAATCCACCGTACACGGCGATGAGAAATTGGATCAGGGCGGCCCATATCCGTCGCTTCGCGACGGTTGCCTTTCGATGCTCCGCGCTGGGACGTAGCCTCTCGCTGTAGCGACGAACTGGTTCCTGCGCGATGAACAGGCCGACCGCGGCGAAGAGCAACCATGGAACCAATCGGTTGAAGAAGTGCTCGCCGCCTCGCACCAGAACGAGCGCCCCCAGCGTGCCACCGGCCAGGCTGGGCACCGCAAACCAGAGGACGTCGGTCAAGTTGGTGCGCGCCGAAGTGCGGTAACCCCAGAAGGCGCTCAGCGAACCGGGGACCAG
>JBBSDY010000403.1:0-4711 GCA_038240245.1 Polyangiales bacterium | reverse complement strand
GGCGGCGACGCGAAGCGCTATCGCAAACAGAAACCCCCGTTCGCCGGTCGCTGCGACGGGCGCGAGCTTTCCAGCAGCGACGACGAAAACCTGTTGCGCCGCATCGTCGACGTTCGCCTCGGGTACACCCAGGCGGCGGAGCGAACGCCAGATGAAGTCGAAGTGCGCGTCGACGACCTGGCGAATGCGCCGGGGAGAAACGCCCTCGGCGCGGGTCGGCTCGGTGCGCAACAACGCTTCACCCATCGTCTCGTAGTGGCCGGCCCCCGGAGGCTTGATCACAAAATCGGTCCTCCCACCCCTGCGCCGAGAATTCCTTCGAGAAAGGGCACCGCGGTGATGGGGGTGCGCCGTTGTAGGTAGTGGAACACGAAGGTCTGGTGATTCAGAGTTTCTGTGGCTCGAAAATCCAAGGTGAGCCAAAGCCGTTCGCCCAGGATCCCTCGCAGCTCGATGCCCTCTCCGATGGCGAGCCAAAGGACGTGGTCGTCCTGGGTAGCTGTCAGGAGATCGCCCGGTCCATTCGTTCCGGAACCGTTGAGCCGGCCCATCTCGACGATGAGCCAGGGGTGCAGTTCGAACGCACCCGAGATCCGCAACGCGAGAGGACTGCACGACAGCCGGCCACCCACGCGGGTGAACGTCGCTTCACCGAGGGGCTGAGGATCGGACTGGGAAACAGTCGGGGACCGCATCAGGAACATTCCCAGGCGAAACAGTGGGCCTTTTCGTTCGCGTGCGAAAGGGCCGACCTCGATATCGATGGCCCCCCCGAGCATGGCAAGGTTGGCCCCCTCTTCGGTGAGGCCATACGACGCCTCGCCCTGTCCATGCCACGAAAGCCCCCAGCTCGAGCGTGGAGGTTGAATCGCGTTCTTCTCATCGACCGAGACCGACGCGCTCGATGCCTTCGTTCCGGTGTCCGTCGCTGCCGCGGCGGTGGCTTTTTGGGTCAGGTCAGGCGTCTCTGGGGACGCAGCGGACGATGCACGGGTCGATGCGCTCGGATCGATCGCGAGTGCCGTGATGAGCCCCAGGGCCGACGCGACCTCGGCGCATGTCCTCCCAGAAATCCGACGCTCTGCGCCCGCCTCGCCGGTGTTGGACATGAGAGAGCCAACGATTCGTTCGCCCTGCACCCGGATCGTGGCCTTGAACGTCCTGACGTTGGCTCCCTCGTCAACGAACCGTGCACGCGTCGTGCGCGCCGTTATCTCGGCGATGAAAGCGGCGCGATCCGGACAACCAATGCTCACGTCGTAGTCGAGGTGGACGGATTCTTCTTGGGCTGAGAGCGGCGGCGCGAGCAACAGCGCAGCCATGAGCGCCCCCCAGAATCGCGCGTTGCGCACACGTCCAGAAAAGCAGTTTTCATCACGGGATGCCAATGGCTGTTTCCGAGAAGTCTGCCGCAAAGAAGAGAAATACGAATTCGTGATCAAATCCCCACGGCGCGGCCACCTCCCATGAACGACCGGCATCTCGCCGCCATTTGCTTGGCTAACCCTCCAGGAGGCCCTCATGACCCGCACGTATACCGCCGTTCTCACTGCCGCAGCTCTCGTGACCGCCACGGCGTGCAGCGGCACGGACGCGAACCTCGGCGACGGTCAAGGTGCCGTCGCTGCTGCCGGTGGCGCCGCCGGAACATCGGGCGGCGGTGATGGGAAGGATGCGGCAGCCCAGACGGGCGGAAGCGGCGTCACCGGTGGTTCTGGCACAGGCGGATGCGGTCCCAACGCCTCATGCGGCATTGATTCAGGCCTCGGAACAGGCGGCAGCGGGACGAGCGCCGACTCCGGTCTTGCCGAAACCGGTGGACCTCTGTCGTGGCGAACGACGTGCGGAGATCCCGTGTGCCGCGTCCCCCCCGTCGGCGAAGACGTCGACTCGGGCATCGTCTCGTGCTCCGCGGATCAGAAAGCCGGAGGGGCGTGCACGGCGACGGGGACAGAATGCGACCCGCACGGAAACTGCGGTGAAAAGTTGAGGTGCTCGGATCACAGGCTCGACGTCAATTGTCCCCGATCGAACCGAGCCATGAAACAAGACGTGCGCTACCTCGGCAGCGAAGACCTCGATCGGCTGGCTGACGAGGTTTCGAAGGTTCGATTGACGACCTATACGTACCGTGATCCCTCGCTCGGCAGCGACGAGCACCTCGGCTTCATCATCGAGGACAATCCGCAGAGCCCGGCCGTCTACCCCAACCAGCATCACGTCGACCTCTACGGCTACACGAGCATGGCAGTGGCCGCATTGCAGGTTCAGGAAAAGCAGCTCCGTGCGCAAGAGCAGCAGACGGCGGATCTGCGGCGCGAGCTCTCCACCTTGCGAGACGAGCTTCGGGCGGCACGCGATTCGAGTTGCCGACCCTAGTCAGACGGGCACGCTCTCGCCAGAGAGCGCAAGAAGCGCGTGCCCGCTGACGTCACAACGAAGAAACGACGCGACGGGTGACGCGGGGAACGCACCCCGGGAAAGGCGCGGATCGAGCGATGCAGGGATATTCGATCCAAGTTGCCACCGGCGGAGAAAATCTCGGCCGCGCACGACGGCGCTTCGTGCCTCCTTCGAACGAAGCCCGGCCAGCGCCTCGATCGATACCGCGGTAAGCGCGAGCTCCGGGACGCCTGTCACTCCCGCCCCACCTCGGTGCGGAGATGACGATCGCAAAGCATCGACGAGCGGATGCTCACAGCGGGCCAGCGCTTTGGCGTCGCCGAGCGCGCGCGCGGCGAGCGTGGTCCAGGGTGCCCAAGGTCGATGCTCGAGATCGGCAACGCAAGCGCAAAAGAGGGACGGCGGCGATCTCCGTTCGAGCGCACATACCACCTGCGCCGCGTGCCAGGCGTTCGCGGCTAGCTCGGGTCGCGCTGCATGGGCCTCCAGCGCGGCCAATACGTCGAGACCTGCCTGGTAGCCCAACGCAAGGGTGCCCGCGACAACCGACGGGTCATCGGACCAGCCTTCGACGGTGTCGCCGCGAAGCCCACGCACCATCTCGCGTTCGAGCCATGCGCGGCAGCGCTTGACCACGCCAGCGTGTCTTCTGGATTCGGCGAACGCCCGGAGTGCGACCGCGATGCGACCATGTCGCATGAGTCCCGAGATCGCGCGCTCTCCCGAGCGTGCGTCGATCGCAAAATCCATCCGACCATCGGAGGCCACGAGATTCGCAAGCCAGTCGTATCCCTCGGCCCTCGCTTCGCCGAAGGGCGACGTTGCCCGGCTCTGACGCGCAGCTACCTCTTCTGCACGAAAAAGGAAGACATGTACGCCTGCCAATCCTGCTTCGCTGCGCCCCGCCTTCTGCGCGAGCGCTTCCAACATTCGCGGGGCGTCGTAGCCGTGATCTCGTCCTACCTGGGGCAAGAGGTTGACGGGTACGCTGCCCTCGCGCACGCGGGCGACGCCGTGACTACCGGGCTCCAAATGCTCCGAGACCTGCTCCGGATCGCATTCCTGCACGTCGATTGGGTACGAGACCTGTGCCGCCAGGTGCTCTCTCTCGTCGCGAGAGACCATCCCAAACCGGATGTCTTCGAGAGCCCGAAGGAAGGCTCGACAAAGTCGTTCTTCAGGAGTTCCCTCTTCGCTGCCAAAACATCCGCGCAGCTTGCCGCGAGCATAGATGGACACGAACGGCGTCGCATCGGGCGCCCAAACGACGCGCGGAAATGCACCGAGCCGCACTTGCCACTTGAGCAGGCGTTCGAGCGTATGCCGCAACTGCGTGCGCTCGTCGTCCGACAAGGGCGCCCGTAGCTGACGCCAGGGGAACGTCGCTACGACGCGCCTTTTTTTTCGCACTTTCCATGCGTGGGACGCTCCGAGGCCGAGTGCGTCGAGGGCTGGCACGATCTCGTCCTCCATGATCTGACGTACCACACCACGTTGCCCCGCCGTATCGAGCACCCCGAGCGCGCGAGCTCCTTTGCGGGCCCCGGCAGGCGCATCACGTCCCATCCAAAAGCGCGGCTCGACGGTGACGAGCAGCTCGCCGACGCGATCGGCCAAACGTTGCCGTTCGGCGTGCGTCCATTGCGGAGCCCGCCACGCAAAGTAGTACCAGCCGAGACGCGCGTGATGAACCTCGTCGCCGATGATGGCGGTAAAGAGGGCATGAGCGACCGGGTCGGTGGCCCGCCTCTGACAGGCCGTGAGAAGCGCCGCGGCCAGTGTCTCGCCGATGGCCGAAATTTCCATCAGCACGAAATCGAGATCTTCGATCGCCAGGGGCAGCTCCGAAATGCGGATGAAGCCCGTCGTGTCGAACATCGACACCGCCTCTCGATCAGCGAGCAGACCAGCCATGCGATAGCAGTAATCGGCGTGTCGAATTTCGTCGTTGACGATGCGACTCGCCTCGGCGACCAAATCGAACGGAGCGCCAGCCAGTGTCATCGCCGAAGCGATGCGCGCAAACAAGTCCACGGCTCCGTATTCGCCGGCTGCGAGGGCGAGCTGGGCTTCGAAGGCGAGCTCGAGCGCCGCCTTGGGATAGCTGGCTCGACAAAACGTCGACCACGGGATCGACGGACGACGACGTTCTTTCTCGAGTCGAAGCTCGTGCTGACGCGCCAGGGGCGTTTCCGTCAGAACGCGTCGAATTGGGATCTTACGCGATTTGGTCACGTCGAACGCTAGCCGGACGAGTCGTTGCCCGCGTCCTTGGCTCGGACATCCGGGCCACCGTCGTGAGACGAAT
>JBBSDY010000402.1:0-4713 GCA_038240245.1 Polyangiales bacterium | reverse complement strand
TGTTTTGATGTCGCGCAGCCCGAGGGCCACGTCGCAGCCGGCTTGCGCCAGGGCGATGGCGATCGAATTACCGAGCCCGCGTGCAGCGCCGGTCACCAGGGCCACTTGACCCTTGAGATCGAAGCTCGGCGCGGGGCCCACGGAAGAGGTCGCGTTTGCCATGCCCCTTCTTTTCAAAGAAGCAGGCGCGCGTCAAGCCAGACCGCACTCGCGGGCGCCGGCCTACGCTACTGGAGCGACACGGATTTTCGTACGTTGATGCTGTCGCCCCGGAACGCAGGGATGTGAATGGCGCGGAACTTGGCCGCGATGCAGTCTCCTTCGAGGGTGTGCGCGAACGGCGGACCTTGAACGACGGCACCGGTGGCGTCGCCGCTGCCCGCGATGGTGACCGATACCGATGCGACACCTGTCGGGCTGGTCGAATCGCGGCATCCCTTCGCGCGCTCGGCGGCCTGGGCGAGGGCCTGCTGAAGGGTGTCGTCATCGGCCCGCGTGTCGATCCGGGCAGGTTTCGACGGTTGCAACCCCGAGAGATCGGTCTCTGGCGTCGCGGCTGGTCTGGGCGCTGCCGCGGGTGCAGGCGCGATTGGCTTTGCCGTGGCGATCGCCTCGGAAGGCGGCGCCTCGCTGGGGCCTTTTTTCTCGGCGACCGCGGGCGCGGGAGCTTCGACGGACGCGACTGGCGCGGGAGCTTCGACGGATGCGGACGGGGCGGGCGCCTGCGCGGATGCGGCGGTAGCGGGGACCTCGACCGACGCGGCGGCGGATGGCACCTCGACCGGCGCGGGCGGCGGCGCAGGCACCATGGAGGCCGTTGGTCGTGGGTCTTCGGCGGGGGCAATGTGATTAACGTTGGGATCGGATTCCGCGGATCGCGAGTTGACGATCGCCACCACGATGGCGCCACCCAGGAGAGCGGCGGCGAGGGCGCTGGCCACCAGGACCTTGCTTCTCGACCGCGGAGCGGACCCTGCGGATTGCGCGAGCGCCACATTGGGCATGAGGGGAGCTCGCGGCACGACGTCGATCGTGGCCTCGGTCATCGTGAGGGAAGGAGTCTCGGGCTGGGAAGGAGTCTCGGGCAGGGGAGGAGGCGCTGCCTTGGCGATGGGCTTCACGACAATTGGGGCGGGGGCCTCGGAGGTCGCGAGCGTGACGATCGCCGACGGAGGAAACTCCGATTCCGACAGGGTGACGGTGGTGGGGGACGGACCCGCCGACTTTGCGTGGATCACGACCGCGCCGGGCGGAGATTCGGAGAGCGTGAGCATGGACGTCGCCGGAAGCGGTGGCATCAGCCTTGCGTGGTGCGTCGGCTCAGGCGCCGGGGCTTCTTCGGGCTCTAGCTCGGGCTCTTCTTCGACCCAGTCGTCCGCCTCGATGGCGGCGGGGGGCGCCATCGATCGCACCGGTGGAGGGAGCGACCGCGTTTTGTCGCTCGCGCGTCGCGTCGGAACAGGAGGCGGCGCGTGGGGCATGGCCGCGGCTGGTCGAATCGCCGGCAAGGCTGGGGGAGCAGGCTTCCCCGCGGGCGGTACGGCCGGTTTGGTCGGCGCCGGCGGAGCTGGCTTTGCGGCCAGCGGCGCGACCGGCGCCCTCGCCAGCCCCGTCGTTACCACGGGCCTGGGCTTGGCTGGCGCGAAGGTAGGCTTTGCGACTGGCTCGACGGGTTTCGGCTTGGCTGGCTCGCCGGGTTTGGCCTTGGTTGGCTCGACCGCTTCTGTTTTGGCGGGTTGCGCGGCAGCCGTCGCAGCGCCGCCAATCGCGATCGGTGCCTTGCAGCTGCGACAGGGGACGGTGCCCCCCCGCTTGCGGACGATCCGCACGATGTCATCGCCCACCACGAACGTCGTCGAACACGCGCTGCAGCGTACCTGCATGTCTCTTGGGCTCAGTCTACACCGAACGATGGCGTGGGGCTCTCCGCGAAAAGACCGCCGCCGGGCTGCGCAATGTTGCCTTCCGGGTGGGTCTGTCGGCCGATGCTTTCAGCACTTGAATGTGCCCCCGAGCGGTGTCTGGCGGGGTGACAAGGGCCTGGCAAGTAGCTAGCATTCGCCGCGCCATGAAGACAACCCGCAAACCGAGCCGCGCGGCGCTGGTGCTGACCCTTCTTTGCATCGCCGTCGTGAGTTGCGACCGGGGCGGCGGCGCAAACGGATCTTCGAAAATCGTCAAGCTCGCCTTCGTCACCAACAACGCCAGCGAGTTCTGGAAGCTCGCGGCGGCCGGCGTCCACAAATACGAGGCGGAGGCGAAGGTCCAGGTCGACATCAAGATGCCTTCCAATGGCACGACCGAAGAGCAAAACCAGATCTTGGAGAACCTCGCCAGCCAGGGCTACGACGGCATCGCCGTCAGCGTGTCCGCTCCCGCCGACCAGGTGCCCGTGCTCAACAAGGTTGCCGCCAAGACCAACCTCATCACGTTCGACTCCGACGCCCCCAAGTCCAACCGCCTGCTTTACATCGGCACCAACAACTACGAAGCCGGCAAGGTTCTGGGCGGCGAGATCATCAAGCTCTTGCCGAACGGTGGCAAGATGGCCGTTTTCGTGGGAACTCTCGCGGCGGACAACGCGGCCCAGCGCCTCAAGGGTATTCAGGACGCCATCGCCGGTCACAAGATCGAGATCGTCGACAAGCGCGAGGACAACACCGACCGCGCCAAGGCGCGTTCGAATGTCGAGGACATCATCAATGCCCACAGCGATCTCAACCTGGTGGCTGGTCTCTGGTCGTACAACGGCCCGGCGATCGCCGCCGCCGTCGAGGCGCTCGGCAAGAAGGGCAAGATCATCCCTGCCGTTTTCGACGAAGAAGACGGGACGCTCAACGGCATCGCCAACGATGTCATCCAGGTGACCGTCGTGCAGAAGCCCTTCCAGTTCGGCTACCTTTCGAGCAAGTGGATGCACGAGCTCGCCACCAAGGGCGAGGCAGCCAAGGCCGCCATTCCGGCCAACAAGATCATCGACACCGGCGTCGAGGTCATCAACAAGGCCAACGTGGCCAAGTTCAAAGAGCAGCTCGCGGAGATGAAGAAGTGATCCATGAGCCGTCGGCGGCGGAAAGGTGAACCCTGGTTCCTTTCCCGAATCACTTTAGACGATGATGGTTTCTGAAGCGACCCACCTGCTCGCGATGCGCGAGATCACCAAGCGCTTTCCCGGCGTGATCGCACTGCAAGACGTGTCTCTGTGGCTCGACGCGGGCGAGGTGCTGAGCCTCATGGGAGAAAACGGCGCGGGCAAGAGCACGCTCATGAAGGTTCTGGGCGGCGCCTACCTTCCCGATCATGGCGAGATCGTCATCGACGGCAAGCCGGTGGTGCTGTCCGACGTGCGCGAGGCCAAGCGCCTCGGCATCGCCCTCATTCATCAGGAGCTGATGCTGGCGCGCAACCTCGACATCGCGTCCAACATTTTTCTCGGCAACGAGCCGGGCGGTCGCGCTCTTTTATGGCCCTTGCACCGGCTCGAAATGAACGCCAAGGCCAAGGCGCTCATGGAGCGGGTGGGTCTCAACCTGTCTCCGACCACGCCGGTGTCCACGCTGACCGCCGGTCAGATGCAAATGGTCGAGATCGCCAAGGCGCTCGCCCTGAACGCGCGCATCATCATCATGGACGAGCCCACGTCGTCGCTCACCGCGGGCGAGTCCGAGCAGCTCTTCAAGATCATTCGCCAGCTACGGAGCGACGGCATCGGCATCGTCTACATCTCGCACCGCATGGAAGAGGTCTTGACCCTGTCCGATCGCATCACGGTTTTGCGGGACGGGCGCTATGTGGGCGATCTGTCGCGGGCCGAGGCCACGCACGAAAAGATCGTGGGCATGATGGTGGGCCGCGAGCTGTCCAACCAGTATTTTCCCCCCAAGCAGATCAAGCCCGAAGGCGAGCCGGTGCTCGTCGTCACCGACGTCATCGTCCCCGGTGCTGGGGCGGGCGCTTCTTTTACCGCGCGTCGCGGCGAGATTCTGGGATTCGCGGGCCTCGTTGGCTCGGGGCGAACCGAGCTGATGGAAGTCGTCTTTGGCGCGGTTGCGTCGCTGGGAGGCAGCATGTCGCTCCTCGGCAAGCCCTACGCGCCCCAAAGCACGCGCGGCGCCATCGACGCCGGTGTATTTCTCGCTCCCGAGGATCGCAAGCGCCACGGGCTCGTTCTGCCCATGACCATTGCCGAGAACACCTCGCTTCCCAACGTCGCCAACTACAACCGTTGGGGCTGGCTCGATCGCGTGACCGAGCGCAAAGTTGCCGAAGCCGAGGTGACCCGTCTGCGCACCAAGACGCCGAGCATCCAGCAGCGCGTCGTCAATCTGTCGGGCGGCAACCAGCAGAAAGTCGTGCTCGGCAAGTGGCTGGCAATGAATCCCAAGGTGCTCATTCTCGACGAGCCGACGCGCGGCATCGACGTGGGTGCCAAGGCCGAGATCTACCGACACATGGCGACGCTCGCCGACGAAGGGATCACCATCATCATGGTCAGCTCGGACATGGAAGAAATCATCGGCATGAGCGACAGGGTGGTCGTCATGCACGAGCGGCGCATCAAGGGTGTGCTCCCGCGTGAAGGCCTCACCCAGCAGCGGATCGCAACCATGATGACGGGTCGAACGGAAGGGGAAGTAGCAGCATGAGACGCGAATTGGGCATGTCCGTGGCGCTGGTGCTCATGTGCCTGGCGCTCTTCATCTCCAACCCCGA
>JBBSDY010000401.1:0-4715 GCA_038240245.1 Polyangiales bacterium | reverse complement strand
GATGCCGAAAGTGATGGGTTCGGCGTGAATGCCGTGCGAACGGCCGATCATGGGCGTCGTGGCGTGCTCGGCGGCGCGCGCGTCGAGCGCGGCGATGAGCTTGGCGAGCCGATCGACGATGCCATCGGTGGCACGAACCAACAAGAGGGCGAAGCTCGTATCGAGGACGTCGCTCGACGTCATGCCGCGATGCAGCCAGCGCGCCTCGGGCCCCACCAGCTCTTCGACGTGGGTCAAGAACGCGATGACGTCGTGCCTGGTCTTGCGCTCGTGCTCGTCGATGCGCGCGGGATCGAGCGCGATCTTCTTGCCGCGGATGGTGGCGGCGGTGCCGGCGGGTAGGAGCTTTTCGTGCTCCATCGCCTCGCAAGCGGCGAGCTCGACCTCGAGCCACGTCTGGTAGCGCGTGGAGCTCGACCAGAGCTCCTGAAAATCGGCAGGGCTGTAGCGCGGGATCATCTCGGACGATTCATTAGCACGGATGTTTCACCGGCCGGCACCCCCGCAACCATCCGGCGGAAAGTCAGGCGATCGTGAACGGCAAAAAGGCTGGGGCAGTAGTGCTAGGGCTCCCGATAAAAACGTGGGACCCGGCGCGAGACGCCGCTGAGCACGTCCCAGGGGATGGTCCCCGTGTGGAGCGCCACCTCGGTGGCGGTGATCGAGTCTTTGGCCTTGGGGCCCTGCTGGGCGCCGAGCACGACCACTTCGTCGCGCACGATGACGGCATCGTGATCGGTGACGTCGATCATCGTGAGATCCATGGATACGGTGCCGACGATGGGCGCCCTTTTCCCCTGGATGAGGACTTCGCCCTTGTTGGAGAGCTGGCGCGAGAGGCCGTCGGCGTAGCCCATGGGAATGGTGGCAATCTTGCTGGGGCGACGAGCGCGCCACGTCCATCCGTACCCGAGAGGCTCGCCCTTCTCGAGATTGCGGATGGCGACGACCTCGGTGCGGATCGTCATGACGGGCCTCAAATCGAGCGGCTTTCCGAAACGCGGCGCGACGCCGAAGAGCGCGATACCGGGGCGCACCCAGTCGAGCTTGGCGTCGCCGCACCGGAAGAGCGCGGCGCTGTTGGCGGCGTGCCTGACCTCGGGGGAAAGCCCCCGCGCGTGGGCCAATTTCGTGGCGGCCTCGAAGCGCCGAAGCTGCTCATCGACGGCGGCGAGATCCTCGTCATCGGCGCACGCCAGATGGGTCATCAGGCCGTCGATGCGGATCTCGGGGATCTCACGAATGCGCCCCAGCACCTTGTCGAGGTCGCCCAGCTCGCATCCGAGGCGGCCCATGCCAGTGTCGATCTTGAAGTGCACGCCCACCGGGCCGCTTCGTCGCTCCGAGGCGAGGCGTACCTCGCGCGCGATACCTTCGGCTTGCGCGACGTCGTAGATGACCGGCGTGATGCCGCGGGCGAGAACTTCGCCCCAAGCCTGTCCGTAGTATCCACCCATGACGAGGAGCGGCACGCCGATCCCCGCTTCGCGTAGCTCGACCGCCTCTTCGAGCAGAGCCAGACAGAAGCCGTCGATGCCCGCACGCTCGAGCGTTCGCGCGACCGCCGGTGCTCCGTGACCATAACCATCGGCCTTGAGCACACCGAAGACCTTGGCCCGCCCCGCCGCGCGTTTCACCACCTTGAGGTTGTGCCGGAGATGCCCGAGGTTGATCTCGGCGCGCGTGGGGCGTACCGCATCGGCAGGGGCCGCGCGTCGCGGACGCAGCACGCGAGGTTGCGCGGTGGCGGGAATACCTTTCGGCACGGCAACGGTTGCCTTCACTGTCATTCGGTTATCGAACGCTCTTCGGTCCGTCAAGATTCCGGCTTTGCGGCGTCTGCCCGGCATTCGCTAGAAACATGCCCGCATGCAGTTGCGGTAGCGTTCGTCGCAACTGGCTTGGCAAGAGCTGGCCTTGCACTCCTGTCCGCACTGCCCCCACGTCTTGCCACAGGTCACCCCGCAGCTCGCGCCCGGAGCCGCTGGAAGGGGCGTGCTTGCTGGCTGCGCGAGCGCGGCCACGGCGGCTCGGCGATCGGCGTCCGCTGCGCCGGCGTCCTGCGTCATCGTGGGTGGCGGCGGTGCGAAGGCGTTGGTGGGCTGCGGCGATGCATTGGCCGCGACGGGCGTGAATACCCCCGGGGGCGCGTTTCGCTCGCCCGATGCGCGCGCCTGGCCGAGTGTTCGCTCGCGGGTGAGGGCGTATTCGATTCGGTCGCGCGTCTGTCCGTAGGTATACTTCTCGCACCAGTCGTGCCAGCAGCGCAGCTTGTCGCCGATGGATACCTGGCGCTCCTCGTCGAGCCGATAGCAATGCTCGAAACGGACGTCGCCTTCGTACACCGACTGGTACGTGAGCGAGCACGCCGCGAAGAGCATGACCATCATACAGAGCCCGGTTACGAGAATTCTCGATGCTGCCAAGGAACGCATCCGACCGTTGCCCTAGCGTGCAATCCATGTCGAGTTTTCGCAAGACCCAGCGTGGGATATTCGGGCCTACATCCTCGCCGGTGGGCTTTACGCGGTCGCTTGGCAATCGATCGCGTAGAGGGTACACCCCGGGGAAGATGTTCACCGGCATCGTCGAAACCACCGGAGTGCTGGCCGGCCGTGCTCCCCGCGGCCAAGGTGCGCGGCTTTCCATCGCCACGGCGATGGGTCCGCTCGTTCTCGGCGAGTCGATCGCCGTGCACGGCGTGTGCTTGACCGTTCAAACGGTGACCGCGGAAGGTTTCGAATGTGACGCCACGGTCGAGACGCTCGCGCGCACCACGCTGGGTACGATTGCGTTGGGCGGTCGGGTGCACCTCGAGCGCTCGCTGGCCGTGGGGGACCGCCTGGGCGGTCACATCTTGAGCGGTCACGTCGACGGCAAGCTGCGGCTGCGAACACGACGAGCCTTGAGCGAAGCGCTCGAGCTGGTGTTCGAGGTCGAAGATCCGTCATTGCCGAAGTTCATTGCCTCCAAGGGATCGGTCGCCGTCAACGGCGTCAGCCTCACGGTGAATGGCACCGCTGGCGCGCAGTTCGACGTGGTCATCATTCCCCACACGCTGACGGTCACCACCCTGGGCGACCTTGCGCCGGGGCAAGAGGCCAACCTCGAAGTGGACCTGCTCGCGCGCTATGTCGCGCGGCTGCTCGCCAACGACGCCGGCGAGGCGGCCCCCGCTGGCGGTGATTCGCGACTTCTCGACAAGCTCAAGTCGTCGGGGTTCATTTAAAAGAGAGAAACCGCCAAGGCGCCAAGATTTGGGGTTGGCTCGCCTTTACTCGTAGCCAAGGTCGCGTAAGCTTCGGCGAAATCCCATTATGCCGCACCGACTCGACATCGATCCCGACCTGCTCACCCGCGTCAACACGGCGATCGATGCGGTACGCGCCGGCAAGATAGTCATCCTCGTCGACGACGAAGATCGCGAGAACGAGGGCGATCTCACCATGGCCGCCGACAAGGTGACGCCCGAGGCCATCAACTTCATGGCCGTCCACGGTCGGGGTCTCATCTGTCTCGCCCTCTACGAAGAGCTCGTCGATCGTCTCGACCTTCCCATGATGCAGTCGCCGGGGCGCGCCGGGCCACCTCTGGGCACGGCTTTCACGGTGAGCATCGAGGCTCGCATCGGCGTGACCACTGGCATCAGCGCCGCCGATCGCGCGCATACCATTCGAACCGCGGTTCGGCCCGGTGCCAAGCCCGATGATCTCGTCACCCCCGGCCACGTGTTTCCCCTGCGCGCGCGACGGGGCGGCGTGTTGGTGCGCACGGGCCAGACCGAAGGCTCGGTCGATCTGGCGCGCCTCTCGGGCTGCTCGCCCGCCGGCGTCATCTGCGAGATCATGAACGACGACGGTACGATGGCACGCAAGGCCGATCTCGAGCGTTTCGCCGAGAAGCACGGCCTGCTCATCGTGCGGATCGCCGAGCTCATCGAGTACCGCATGCAGACCGAGCGGCTGGTGCGCCGCGTGGCCGAGCACACGCTCACCCTCGATGTGACCGGCACCGAATGGCAGGCCATCGTCTACGAAGTGACGACCGAAGCGCGCCAATTTCTCGCGCTGGTCAAAGGCGATTTGCACGGCGCCGAGCCCGTCCTGGCCCGCGTTCACGGCGGCTCCACCCTGTCCGATGTCTTCAGCTCGACCGAATCGGAAGGGGGCAAGAACTTGCGCGAGGCGCTGGTGGCCATCGAGCGCGCCGGCCGCGGCGTGTGCGTCTATCTGCCGGGCCAGCGCGATCTGGCAACCGAGCTTCGCGGGCTCACCCAGAGCAGCGATCGCAAAGCGGCGCCGACCGAATCGCCGCTCCGCGAGTTCGGCCTGGGTGCGCAGGTGCTGGCCGATTTGGGGCTGCACCAGATTCGCTTGCTCACCAACAACCCGCGCAAAATAGCCAACCTCGCCGGCTTCGGCCTGCAGGTGGTCGACCGCGTCCCCCTTCTGTCGATGCGCGTTTGACCCCACTTATAGATGGCCACGCCGATGAATGATCGGGCAGCGAGATCTGACACAATTGAGATATGAAGCGTTTTCCGCGAGAATCTGACGCAGGCGCGCCAGCCGGGGTTAGCACTACTGCTGCAGTCTTGGCAGGAGCAGATCACGATCAGCAGACTTGGCGCCGCCCCAACGTAAGTTACGGCGAGGCCGTCGGAATAACCCACTTTCGCCCTGGTTCAGCCGCCACGCCTCGCCAGCCCCACTTCG
>JBBSDY010000400.1:0-4722 GCA_038240245.1 Polyangiales bacterium | reverse complement strand
AGAATCTCCTGCGCACCGAGGACGGCCGCGTGGTGCGCGCCGAGGACATCACGGCCCTCGCCAAGTGGGACCCCAAGGCCGAGCCGTCACGCGAGATCTCGTTCACCCCGAGCCGCGTGCTTCTGCAGGACTTCACCGGCGTGCCGGCGGTGGTCGATCTCGCCGCCATGCGCGACGCGATGGTTCACCTGGCCGGCGAGCCTGCGCGCATCAACCCCCTTCAGCCCGTCGAGCTGGTCATCGATCACTCCGTACAGGTCGACGAGTACGGCACCGCCGACGCTCTGCTCAAAAATGCCGATCTCGAGTTTCGACGCAACCGCGAGCGGTATGTGTTCTTGCGCTGGGGCCAACAGGCTTTCTCGAATTTCAAGGTGGTCCCCCCCGATACGGGCATCGTCCACCAGGTCAACCTCGAGTACCTGGCGCGCGTCGTCTTCGCGAACGCGGCGGCCGGCGGCGCGAACCCGGTCGCTTACCCCGATACGCTGGTGGGTACCGATTCGCACACCACGATGGTCAACGGTCTCGGCGTGCTCGGGTGGGGCGTCGGGGGCATCGAAGCCGAAGCTGCGATGCTCGGGCAGCCGGTGTCGATGCTGATTCCTCAGGTCGTCGGTTTCAAGCTGACCGGCGAGCTGCGCGAAGGCTCGACGGCCACCGATCTCGTGCTGACCGTCACCCAGATGCTGCGCAAGCGCGGGGTCGTCGGAAAGTTCGTCGAGTTTTACGGCTCGGGCTTGCGCGGCCTGCCCCTCGCAGATCGGGCCACGATCGCCAACATGGCCCCGGAGTATGGAGCGACGTGCGGCATCTTCCCGGTCGACGTCGAGACCATTCGCTACCTGCGTCTCACCGGCCGGCCGAGCGATCAGATTGCGCTCGTCGAGGCCTATTGCCGCGAGCAGGGCCTGTTTCACACCGACCGCACGCCCGAAGCGATCTACACCGACACGCTCGAGCTCGATCTGTCCACGGTCGAGCCCAGCGTGGCCGGCCCCAAGCGTCCGCAAGATCGGGTGAACCTCGCCGATGCAGGGCGTTCGTTCACCCAGGCGCTTCCCGCGCTGCTTCCAGCCGGCGGCTCGGCGACGCACGCCAAGAAATCCGACGACTCGCTGACCCACGGTTCGGTGGTGATTGCCGCGATCACGAGCTGTACCAACACGTCGAACCCGTCGGTGATGGTGGCCGCGGGGCTGCTCGCGAAGGCCGCCGTCGAGCGCGGGCTCACCGTCAAGCCATGGGTGAAGACGTCGCTCGCGCCGGGCTCACAAGTGGTGACCGAGTACTACCGCCACTCGGGCCTCGACAAGTACCTCGAGAAGCTGAACTTCCACACGGTGGGCTACGGGTGCACGACGTGCATCGGCAACTCGGGCCCGCTGCCCGTCGAGAGCTCCAAGGCCATCGAGGACGGCAAGCTCGTCGTGGCATCGGTGCTCTCGGGCAACCGCAACTTCGAGGGTCGCATCAATCCCGAGGTGCGCGCTAACTACCTGATGTCGCCGCCTCTCGTCGTTGCCTTCGCGCTGGCGGGGCGCATCGACATCGACATGCACGTCGAGCCTCTCGGCACCGGGAGCGACGGCAACCCGGTCTTCCTCAAGGACATCTGGCCGAGCTCGCGACTGGTTGCCGAGACCATGGCGCGTGCCGTCGAGGCTCCGATGTTCACCAAGGTCTATGCCCACGTCTTCGAGGGGAGCGAGCCGTGGAAATCGCTCGACGTTCCCACCGGGCAAACGTTCGCATGGGACGCCAAATCGACGTACGTCAAGCACCCGCCGTACTTCGTCGACATGCCGAGGGTGCCGCCTGCGGTAAGCGACATCGTGGGCGCGCGCGTGCTCGCCCTTCTCGGCGACAGCGTCACCACCGACCACATCTCGCCGGCGGGATCGATCAAGAAGGACAGTCCCGCGGGCAAGTACCTGCTCAGCCACGGCGTCGACTGGAAAGACTTCAACTCGTACGGCTCGCGCCGGGGTAACCACGAGGTGATGGTGCGCGGCACGTTCGCCAACGTTCGGCTGAAGAACCGACTCGCGCCGGGAACCGAAGGCGGCGTGACGCGCCACCTTCCCGACGGCGCGCCGATGTCGATCTTCGAGGCGTCCGAAAAGTACCACGCCGACGAGGTGCCGCTCGTCATCCTCGCCGGCAAAGAGTACGGCTCGGGATCCTCGCGGGACTGGGCGGCCAAGGGACCGATGCTTCTCGGCATCAGGGCCGTCATTGCCGAGAGCTACGAGCGTATTCATCGCTCGAACCTCGTCGGCATGGGCATCGTTCCGCTCGAGTTTTTGGCCGCTGAAACCGCCGATACTCTCCAGCTCACCGGCGAAGAGACGTACGACATCGTCGGCCTGCCGGCACTCCTTGCGAGCAACTTCGCCACCGGTCGTGAAGTGACCGTGCGCGTCACTCCGGCGATCGGCGAGCCTCGCGAAATCCGCGCCCGCGTCCGGATCGACACGCCGCAGGAGATTCTCTACTACCAGCACGGCGGCATCCTGCAGTTCGTGCTCCGCCAGCTCTCGGGCAGCAACGGATAGTTTCCACCAGCGCGCCGCGGGGACAGGTGCGTCTTTGGTCGTAGAGCCGCCTTTCGGGCAGTTGAAGCGGGCTCGCGAAGCAAGGTACAATGCCATGGCGCGCACCTGTGCGTCGACCTACGGAGGCACCATGGAGATGAACCGCATCGCCAGACGAGCCCATTCCATCGCTCCCCGAGCCACCGCGCTCGACGCCTCGCGGATGATGATCGACGAAAAGGTGGGTGCCGTTCTGGTGCTCGAGGGCGAGCGACTCGTGGGCATCGTCTCTGAGCGTGACATCGTCGCGCGCGTCGTGGTCACGGGGCGCGATCCCGCGACGACCCTCGTCTCGGAAATCATGACCGGCGGCGTCCGCACGGTCTCCGAAGGGGCGTCGCTTTTGAGCGCGCTCGAGGTCATGCACGAGGGTAGGTTTCGTCATCTTCCGGTCGTCGACCAGGCTGGCAGCGTTCTCGGAATGCTGTCCGTCCGCGACGTCTTGCGCGATCGTCTCGGCGAGCTGTCTCTGAAAAATTCCGATCTCGTCAACTTCATATCGACCGACGGCTCCGGCGGCTGATACGCCCAAGATCGCGCGCCCCATGAACCTCCTCGAAGTGATGACAAGGGGGCTCATGCGCGGGGACTCCAACGACTTCGCGGTCGTTGCTGGGCGAGCCCCCTGCCTGAAGATCGGCACGGGGTACAAGCCGGTCTCCGATCAGTTCCCCTCCGAGGCCGACGTTCTCGAGATGCTCGCTGCCTTAGGCGGCTTCTCTTACATCGACAAGCTGGGCGTGGAGGCGACGGTCTGGAGGACCACCGAAGACAGCCTTGGCCCGCTTCAAATCACGGCCGCCCGGCGAGAAGGCGTCGTGCAGGCGCGGGTCGTGAGGCAACCGCACGTCCTATCGGGTGTCACCCCCGCACATAGGCCCGGTGCTCCTCCGGGCACGCCCGCGATCGGCAGGCGCGCGGCTTCTTCGAACGAAACACCTCCGGCGACGCCGGTCGCCAAGAGGACCTCGTCGCCTCCGCGACGGATCGATCTGGCTCCTCCGCGCGTGTACTTCCATCCCGACTTCGAAAGCCTGCTCGCTGAGGCACGCAACAAGGGCGCGAGCGATCTGCATATCGTCGCGACACGTCCACCCTTGTATCGACTGGCGGGGGAGCTCGTCCCCTCGGGCGCGGTCGTCGAGCCGCAGCAGCTCGAGGCCATGGTCCTCGGCAATGTGCCGCCGCGCCTCGTGTCCGAGCTCGAGAAGGACGGTTCCTGCGATTTTGCGCTCGAGCACTTCGCGCACGGCCGATTTCGAGTCAATGTGTCTCGCCAGCGCACCGGCCTCAAGGCCTCGCTGCGCCTCATCGGCGCAGAGGTTCCCACCCTCGCAAGCCTGGGCCTGCCCGACGCCATTGGCAAGGCCACCGAGTACCACCAGGGTCTCATCGTCGTGACGGGGCCGACAGGCCACGGCAAGACGAGCACGCTGGCGGCGATTGTCGACGTGCTCAACTCCGAGACGACGCACCACATCATTACCGTCGAAGATCCCGTCGAGTACGTGCATCCTCGCAAAAAGGCGCTGATCAGCCAGCGCGAGGTGGGCACCAACACACGCTCCTTCGCGGCGGCCCTGAAAGCATCGCTGCGCGAGGATCCCGACGTCATCGTGGTGGGCGAGCTGCGCGATACCGAGACGGTCCGCATGGCCCTCGCGGCAAGCGAGACGGGGCACCTGGTCCTCGCCACCATGAACACGCCAAGCGCGGCCAAGACCATCGACCGCCTCATCGATCTTTTCCCTCCCGGCGATCAGCCGCAAGTGCGCATGGGCCTCGCCGGCGGGCTGCGGCTCGTCGTGAGCCAAAGGCTGGTGAAGAGCGTCGACGGCACCAAGGTGGTCGTGGCGACCGAGCTACTGCCCGGCAACATCGCCCTGTGGAACCTCATCCGCGACTCGAAGACGTACCAGATCCCGAGCCTCCAGCAGCGCGGCAAATCGATGGGAATCATCCGGCTCGATGATTCTCTGGGCGATCTCGTGCGGGCGGGCAAGATCACGCTCGACGAGGCGCGGGTCCACGCCGAGGCGCCCGATGAGCTCACCTTCGCGGTGACCGGCAAGCGCCCGAAGATGGTGATGGATGCACCGGAGGTCGCCGCGCGGCTTGCGCGCTT
>JBBSDY010000399.1:0-4725 GCA_038240245.1 Polyangiales bacterium | reverse complement strand
GGGAGAGAAGCAAAGTGTCGTGTTGGAGCTCGACGCCGAGCCAGCGGCGCCTGCGGAAGCGGCCGGCGCGCACGGCGCGCCAGCCCCGGCCGGCCTGCTGTCCCGCGCATCGGGCGCCGCTACCAGCGCCTCGCCGAGCGAGCCAGGCACCGGCACCAAAACGAGCTCGGGAAATCGTGGCGCCTATGTATCGTGGGCCGCGGGCGGCGCCGCACTCCTCGTGGGCACGGGATTCGGGGCCCTCGCCTACAAGGATAAGATCGACCTCGATAAGGTCTGCAAATCGAGCGTGTGTCCGGCGAGCGCGCAAGATCGATTGAAGTCTGCCAACACGCTGGCCACCATCTCGACGGTCCTGGTCGGTGCTGGCGCGGCAGGGCTGGTGCTCGGCACGATCTGGTTTGCGAGCGCCAAGTCGAGCACCACCGGTGCTGTCCGATCACCCACCTTGGCCCAGACGGGACCGCGCGCGTGGATCGGAGTGGGCCAGGCAGGGTTCGCGACCGACTTCTAACCTAACCTAACGTATCCACATCAGCCGACGCGCGCGGTGCGCGTGATCTCGCCCATGCGGCCCGATTGAAAGTCGCGCACGGCGGCGACGATCTCTTGCTCGGTGTTCATCACGAAGGGACCATAACGGGCGACCGGCTCGCCCAGCGGAACACCGGCGAGAAGAAGCAAACGCCCGGGCTGGGCGGCGGCGCGCAAACGGACAGCGTCGCCGGGACCGAGGATGGCGAGGTGCCCGTCGCCGATCTCTCGTCCGGCGTTGCCCACCTTGACCGCGCCTTCGAACACGTAAACCATGGCCTGCTGGTCGGCGTCGAGCGCGATGCTGACATCGGCGCCCGGATCGAGCGACCAGTCCTGGTAGACGATGGGTGTCTGCGTCTCGATCGCCGCGCGCACACCCAGCGCCTCGCCCGCGATCACCCGCGCACGAGCGAGCCCATCGGGGGTGACTGCGGTGGGGATCTTGGTGCCCGATAGCTCCTGGTAGCGGGGCTGCGTCATCTTGAGGCGGGCGGGCAGATTGACCCAGATCTGAAAGCCGTGGACGCGCCCACCGTTGGCGCGCATTCCGTGGGACGGCATCTCGGCATGGATGACGCCCGCGCCGGCGGTCATCCATTGCACGTCGCCCGGCTTGAGGGCGCCCTTGTGACCGGCCGAATCTTCGTGCTCGAACTCGCCCTCGAGCATGTACGTGACTGTCTCGAAACCGCGATGGGGGTGATCGGGCGCGCCCACTGACTCGCCGGGGGCGTAGTCGACGGGGCCCATTTCGTCGATGAGAAGGAACGGGTCGACCAGGCTGACCCCGGCGGTGGGGAATGGTCTGCGCACCGTGAATCCACCGCCCTCGACGTGGCGCTCGGCAACGATGACCTCGGCCACCTCGCGTGCGCTTTTCTGCTCGACTCCGTTACTCATTTGCGGCTCCTCGTGCTTGGGACGACGCAACCTAAGTCGTTGCGTTGCCGAGTCAACCGGGGGCCATCCGTGTCACGTGCGCTCGATGTGAACGGCGTGCTTGTACTGTTCGGGGGTCATCTTGGTAAGACGCTTGAAGGCCTGGTGAAAGTACGAGGGGGAGCTCCAGCCTGCCTCGTTGCTCACGTCGGTGACCCGCAGCGACGTGCTGCGCAGCAGCTTCTTGCTCCGGTCGATCTTGGAGCCGAGGACGAACTCGCCGAAGGTCGTCCCATACGTGGCGCGAAAGCAACGTGCGAAGTTCGATCGTGACATGCCCACGTCGGCCGCCACGCTCATCAGGTCGAGCTTGGCGCCGCGCCGCCCCTGCTCGACGAGACGCCGTGCGCGCTCGAGCTTGGCTCGGCGGCCGAGCTCTCCGGGGCGCTCCAGCGTGTCGAGCAGCTCGCGCACCATCTGGGTGAACGAGTGGGTCACCTCGTGGGTTGTGCGAGCGGTGCGAAGACGAAGCGTGAAGGCATCCAGCATTTCGGACGACGTGCGCTTGTCGACCACGTCGCGGCGCTCGGTCAGTGCCAGAAGCTCCCACAGCACCTCGAGAAAGTGGGAGCGCATCACCTCGAGGTTGCCGCTCGAAATCCACAAGACGTCCTTGACGACCTGCTGCGCGGCGACTCCCGCCTCGCGGCGTTGAATGACGGCGAAACTCTCGTAAAGGACGCGCGAGCTTCGATACAGGGCGGCCGTGGTCGTCGGCTCCTGCGCAGCAGCGTCGGAGTAGAAGGTGAGGGGTCGATTCTTGTGCAGGCCCCAGAGCACGGCCCGCAGTGCCTCGTCGTAGCGGATCGGCAGCTCGCCGCCATGAACGGCGCGCTCGCTGAAGCCGCACACGACGTCGGTGTGCAGCTTGCGCTGCGCAAGCCGTCGAACGCGATCGCCGAAGGCCACGAGGCGCGCTCGCGTGCGGTCTTTTCGATCGGCGTCGATGTGGATGAGAAAAAAAGCTGCCTCGCCCTCGATGCGTCCGGCGATGGTGTTGGGCAGCTCGGATGTGAACGCTGCGCAAACACGCTGCAAGTCGTGAGCTCGAATGAGAAGCTCGGCGGCTTCGAGGGCGCCGGTCCTGGCCGCGGACGGTGCCACCGCCACGACGTGGTTGGGCATGCGTTCGATGCCCTCGTGGATGCGATCGGTGACGCGATAGCTTGCCATCCAGTTGGCGTTGCCGTCGGGATCGACCAGCTCCGCGGCGATCTCCATCCCTGCCTCGGGTAACTCGCGGCGAAGGGCCAGCCAGCCGTCCATACCATCGAGAAAGCGACGGCTGAGCCGGCTGGCGCCGGCCATCTTGGAGGCAAGGCTCTCGATATGCGAAACGAGCAGCTCGAATGCGCGTCCCTCGAAGGGATGGGAGTCGAGGGTGCTGCGCACGAAACGCAAGAACTCCTCGCTGTTGGGATCGGGGGAGCTGCCCGAGATCTTTCGCCACTCGTCCCTCAGCAACTCCACGGTCGGGCGCGCTCCGAGAATGGGCCCGCACACCAACACACCGTGCACGACCTGGCCGCTCGCCACGGGAACGAAGAGATCGAAGAAACCGGTGCGGCGCCCCACATGCGTTCGCTTGGTCCTCATGACCGTCTCGACGCAGGACGTGTTGTATTCGTGTCGAGCGTGCTCGAGCCCGTGCAGCATTTCGAACGCCGTCACGGTCGTGCGCCTCGGATCGGGAGCAATGGCAAACCAGTTCTCGGGCTCGGTGGAGGGGACGAACGAGCACCCGATCCGCAGCCGCCGCAGGGTCAGCGAATCGACGAGGGTGTGCCAGGCGTACTTCCAGGTACTCGGCTGGGTGCGGGATCGGCGGCGCATTGGGACGAATTATAAACGATATTGGGTCGATTTCTAATTCGCTGCAACGGGTCATCCTGGTACCCTGGAGCCGCAGGTATGAGACGACGACTTCTGTTCCTCACGCCTCTTTTGGGCCTTGTCGTCGCCTGCACGGGCGATATCGGCAATCCCGATGCTACCTCCGGCCGCTCGGTGGGCGGCACGTCGGTCTCGTCAGGCAGCGGCGGTCCGGGGGGATCGGGCGATGGCCTCACGCTCGACGGTCAGCCTATCCATTCACGGTTCGTGCGGCTGACCCACGAGCAGTGGGAAGCGAGCATTCGCGATCTGCTGCAACTTTCCGCCGTGCCTGGTCTCTCCATGGGATTCACTGGTGATCCCCCGGGGGGAACCTTCTCCAACAACGAGCGCAAGCTCTTCGTCACCTCGGGTCTGTGGGGCGATTACGAACGCGCCGCCGAAACCTTGAGCCAGCAGGTGACGCACGACGCCGCGACGCTGACCCGCATCGCCGGCGGCAGTACCGCGGCCGCCACCTTCGTCAAGACATTCGGCCGTCGCGCTTTTCGTCGGCCCCTCACGGCTGCCGAGCTGACGCGCTACCAAACCCTGTTCGCGACGGGGACCACAGTCTTCAAGAGCGGCAACAACTTCACCGACGGCGTGCAGCTGGTCATCGAAACGATGCTCCAGTCCCCTCATTTTCTCTACCGAAGCGAGCTCGGCACCGACGGGCAGCCGCTCTCGGCCTCCGAGATTGCCTCCAAGCTTTCATTTCTGCTGCGCAACACGATGCCCGACGACGCCCTCTTGAACGCCGCCGATGGCGGCGAGCTCGACACGGCCGAAGGGGTGCATGCTCGCGCCCAGACCATGCTCGATGCGATGCCCGCTTCGGCCGTCTTCGAGCGATTTCACGCCGAGCTCTTCGGGCTCGATCGCTACCGATCCATCGAGAAAGACGCGACGGTGTTTCCGAAGTACACGCCCACCACCAACGCCGATCTCTTGCAGGCGGACACTCTATTCTTCGACGCGATCTTCACGCAGGGGCAAGGGCTGCGCGAGATCCTCCAGTCGCCCGTGGCCTTCGTGAACCAGGCGACGGCCCCGTTCTATGGTCTTTCGGCGCAGGGCACGGCCTTCAAACAAGTAGCGCTCGGCCCGGATCGGCCCGGGTTCTTCACGCGGACGGGGTTCTTGACGCTCAATGCCACGCTGCGCGATCCGGACATCATCCATCGCGGCGTCGACATCAATCGCCGCGTCCTCGGAGCGCCCAACCTGGCGCCACCCGCGGGCGTCGTCATTCCCGCGCTGCCCACGCCCAAGCCGGGGCAAACCAACCGCGAACGCGTGAGCGCGCACACCGGCCAGGGCACGTGCGGTCAATCGTGTCACGGTGTCTTCATCAACCCCATCGGATTCGCCTTC
>JBBSDY010000398.1:0-4729 GCA_038240245.1 Polyangiales bacterium | reverse complement strand
GGGCTTATTGGGAAGCTCGATCACCGGAGGGTCGCCGGCACCGAAGGGCTCGATGGTGATGGGGCGACTGTCCTCGCCCGAGTCGGTGATGACGAGCCCCGTGCGCCAAATCGAGCCTCGAGCGAGGCGCACCACGTCACCTGGGCGAAGCGTGACGCTGCGCAGCCTGTCGAGCGACTTCCATGCCCTCGACTCGGCTGCCCCATCCGCGCCGTCGGATCCCGTTCGACTGTCGATGTAGTAAGCGGAGGCGCCCGCGCCGGGCTCGAAGGCTTCGCACCCCATCGTCTTGATCGACGCGAGGACGGCACCGACGTCGGCCGGGGTAGCGTCGCGGTCAATGGCGAACACGACGGCTGGCTTGATGGCCCCTCCCCCGGCTCCTTCGTCGACAGCGCCAGCGTCCGACCCCACGGGTGGGAGCGAGGTGCACGCCATTCCTGTGGCGGCAAGCACCACGAGCGCGGCCAATCCCTTTACCACCACATGCTCGCCGACAACGAGATCACGTTCTCATCGGGCCTGAGTGACGGATCGTCGGTGGGAGGGAAGCCCTTTTGCACGACCACACCCGAGCCGTCGATCCAGCGCGAATACTGCAGAACGACCTGGTCTTGCGCGTTGTAGTCGCTCCTGAAGATGAGCCTCGGAGAAACGACGGCGAAGGTCTGGTAGTCGTTCTTGGTGTTGGGAGCGACGCGATCGTAGCGGCCCGAGACCGCGAGCCAGCGCAGCATGCTGTAGGTCGCCTCGGCGCCGTACTTGAACTTCGATACCTGATCGTAGGCGGCGTCCTTGCTCGCGACCCTCGTCAACATGCCGAACAGGCTGAACACCACATCGGGTCCCTCGCCGTTGAAGGGGCGCGGGTAGCGAAGCAGCTTGCCCAAACTGAGATCGTATTGCCCGGCCAGCGTGGAAAGCGAGCCATCGACAGACGGCCCGAGGTATTGATCGCGCAGACCGGGGCCGCCTTGCGCGTTGAGAACGCTGAGGACATTGCCCACCGAGCGCGCCTGCTTCGCCTGTGCGTAGGCGAAGCCCAGGTAAAGATGACCGAAGCGCCGGGCAGTGAGCCTCGCGTCGGCACCGAGCACCGTGACGCGGCCGTCGGGCTGCAGCTGAGCGGCCGCGCGGTCGTCCTGGCTCCAGGCGGTGACGTAGTGAACGCCGAGCTGAACGAGGCTCGCGTAACCGAGCCCCAGGTGAAAATGGTGCGCGAAGCTCGAGCCCACGTTGGGATCGGAAAATCCGTTCCATCCGTCGGGCTGCACGCCGAGCGGCGCCTTGTCGATCTGGCCCAGCAGGCCGTGCTCGGCGAGAACCGTCATGGAGCCGAGCGACATCGCGGCGGTCAGCGTCTCGCCCGCCCCTTGAAGTCTGCCGATCACCGGCGTGCCGTACCTGCCTTCGTCATATTCCCCCATGAGGCCGTAGCGGTTGGTGAAGGCGCCGGCGTTCCATTCCAGACGCGCACCCTGCAGAGGCACGCGAAACGTGAGGAATGCATCGTTGATGCCCATCTGATCGGGAGGCTGAAAGAAGGAGTTGGCATCGCTGACCGTCTTGGCCGCTATGATGGCCGTCGCCGTGACCGTGGGATTGCCCACCGAGAAGTTGAGCTGCACCCATGGATTCGGGACGAGACCGATGTACTGAAACGTCCCGAAAGGGCCGGGGACGAGCGGCGGCGCGTGAAGCACCGTGGAGCTCTGGCTCGGCCCCGGGTTCTCGCGCGTGTTGATCCCCGCCCTGAGCGGGACGGTCATGAAGCCGTGAAAATCGAAGCGCCAGTCTTTCTCGTCCTTGGCCTGCTGTCCAAATGCAGGGGTCACGCCGCCGGGAAGCTGCGTCGTTTGCGGCGCGCTCGGCGAAAGGCCAAGCGTCAGGTTCTCACCCGTCGGGGCTTTCGCGACATCGTCGGGGTCCTGGGCAAGAGCCGTCGCCGACGACAGGCACATGATGAGGAGCGCTGAGAATTGCGTGCGGCGTTTCATTGAGACATGGCTTTCTGATCCCTCGTGCTCATGGGAGGTCTTGCTTCGTATCGGCGCGCGGCTACCATCCGACGCTCCCCGAGATGGCGATCATGTCGCGGTCGAGCTGGTCGGCCGGGCGCGTCAGGCGCGTCACCTTGTCGCCGTAGATCCAGCGCGCGTACTGGATGTACACCTGCTCGCGGCTACTCCAGTTGGTTCGGAAGATGAGCCGCGGCGACAGAATCGTCCACGCGTAGGCCATATCGTCGAGCTCGGGCATGACCCGGTCGAACCTCCCCGACACCGAGAGCCAGGGCAGCAGCGTGTAGCTTATCTCCGTGCCGATCTTGAGGCGCTTGTCGTTGTTGAACTCGGGGATCTTGCTCTTGACGAACTGCTGGATCCCAAAGAGGCTGAGCCGGATGTCGGGCGTGTCGCCCGTCTTGGGCTTCGGATAGCGCAACAGGGCGCCCAGGCTGACGTCGTATTCGAGACCGATGTTGGTGAGCGATCCCGAGATGTCGTCGTCGGCACTCTTGAGATCGAGCGGGCCCAGCACGTTCGACAGGTCGCGCGTCGCCATGTTGAGCACGGCCAGCACACCTGGCTGCATGCTCTGCACGTGGTGGGCATCGACGTGCGAAACACCGAGAAACAAGAAGCCGAACGGACCGGCGCGCAGTCGAAAGTCAGCGCCGAGCACCGTCTCGTATCCATCGGGGCGCTGCTGGGTCTCGTTGACCGCGGTCGTCGGTACATCGGCCGGATCGGGGCGATCATCCTGGCTGAAGCCGCGGGCATAGTGCAGACCCGCTTGCACGGTGTCTCGATAGCCAAAGCCGAGATGCAGGTGATTGACCCAGGTCGAGCCCTGCTGCGGGTAGGCCCAGCCGAGCGAAGGATCGCCCGGGGCAACGCCCTGGGGCACGGCGTTCACCTTGCCTTTGAACCCGTGCTCGATCTGAAGAACGTAGTCCTTGCTGAGCTCGTACGATGCGGTCAACGTCTCGCCAATCCCGGTGAGGCTCGCGATGAGCGACGTTCCGTACTGCCCCTCGCTCCACTCGCCCATCGCGCCGTATCGGTTGCCGAACGCGCCGACGTTCCAGTCGAGGCGCAGCTTGTCGATAGGAACCTTGAACGTGAGAAACGCGTCGTTGATGCCGAGGTGACCCGCAGGGAGGTAGTAGCCCTCCGGCCGCGAAACGCGCCAGCCCGCGACGATGACCGTGGCAGTCACGTTCTCGTTGCCGTAGAGGAAGTTGAGCTGACCCCACGTTCCCGGAACGGTTCCAGTGAAACCAAACGTTCCCCATGGAGCCGGCACTTCCGGCGGCGTGTGCAGCACCGTGTCGTGCTGACCGGCGCCCGCCGGGTACTGCCGATGGTTGATGCCGGTGCCCGTACCCGCCGAAATGTATCCGTGAAAATCGAAGTTCCACCCCTTGCTCGGGACCGGTGATCCGAAGCTGGACGTCGTTCCCCCCGGCAGCTCGGGCACCGGGGGCACGTAGGGCGCAAGGCCCAGCGAGGGGACGCGGCGGTAGCCGGGCATATATCCCGCGTGATCGGCGAGATCGGGCGGAGGCTCGGCGGCGCGCGGCTCGGCGAGCGCCGCCGGCGCGCCGGCGTTGGGCTCGGGCGAAGGCGCCGGCGGCTCTTCCTGTGCGAGAGCCGGTGCCGACAGGACCGTTCCCAACAGGATCGCCGATGCTCGGACGCGGCCTCTCATTTCAGAACCTTGCTTTCTGCCCCATGGGGGAGATGGCCTAATCGCCGTTGCTCGGCCGTAACGACTAAAGCGATTTAGTGATTGTCTACCAGGCACCGTGGTCGCCTGTCAACGGCCGGGAAGTCAACTAAAGCGTTTTAGTGAAACGCCCTCGCGACGAACGAGACGTCGTCGATCCAGATGTCGACGACGGCCGATTTGACTTCGAAGTTGATCTCGAAGAGCTGCTCGGCCAAAAATCGCGGATACCGCATACCCGTGCCGGCTTGCTCGAGATCGGCAAAGTCCACTTGATAGCGTTTCCATGCGCTGGTGACGATGATGCTCTTGGCAAAGTGATCCCAGCAGCCTCCCCCCGCAGGCAGATCGGTGCAGATGCCACCCTCGACGTCGGTGTCGCGATCGGGAAAGGTCACGTTGGCGGCAACCGTTCGATCCGCCCTCGCCCAGAAGACGATGCCCAAAAACCGGCTCGCGTCGTACGTCTTCTTGGCAAAGCCAGGCGTGGCATCGAGCCACATACCTAGCCGCGCTCCCCAACCCAAAAAGCCGCTGCCCGTGGTGCGCGCCGCGTACTTGCTCCCCCCGCGCCCACCGGGGATCTCGGTCATCATGAACTTGGCACCGGGAGCGGGCAACTGCGTGGCGCCGGCGGATTTGTCGTTTTGGGTTACCCATACACCGACGCGATCGGAATTCGTGGCAATCCACTCATCGTCATCTTCCATGTCGTCGATCAGCTCGAGCGAATTGCCTGCGTCCGCAAGCTCATCGCCGCGCCCGTTCGATGCATCGTCCATGGGCATATCGGCGCGCCCTTTCGGCGCGTCGTCGGCGATCACGAGTGGGCTCTGTCCAGCCTCGAAGTCGGTCGAACGGATCGCGTCGCCCGCCGCACCGAGATCGCCCGCCTCGCTGACCGGTCCGCGGTCACTCGTGCCTTGGGGCATCTCGTAGACCGAGCATGCCGCGATCGTCCCAAGAGACATCGTGGCCAGCCACCGCTCGGTCCTCTGGC
>JBBSDY010000397.1:0-4733 GCA_038240245.1 Polyangiales bacterium | reverse complement strand
TCGAGGGCAACGCGTGCAAGACGAAGCCGCGTGTAGGCCGTGTTGAGCTTGATGTCCAAAATCTCCGCTGCCTCTACCACGCTCATTTGCTCGAGCTCCACCATGACCAATATCGTTCTCTTTTCCTCGTCCATTGCGTCGAGAACCGCGTAGACGAGATCGGCAGCTCGCCGTTCGATGAGCAGGTCGAGAGGCCCCTGATCATTCGCGGTGATGACGTCCAACATCTCGCCGGGCATCGATGTGAACCGTTGCTGGTTGTCTCTGAATCGCTCGCGCTGGCGCGAAGCAACGCGCAGCACGATCCCAAAAATCCAGGTGCGCAGACTCGAACGACCTGCGAATTCGGGAAGCTGACGATGTATGACCAGGAACACATCCTGGACGGCGTCCTCGATCGCACCGGCCGACACGCCGAGCCGGCGCAGGTTGCGCCACACGAACTTCGCGTGCTCGGCATAGATCTCTTCAACCGTCAAAACACCTGCCGACGGCAAAAGGTGTCCTTCTAGCTGGCCAGGTTGTTGCAAAAAAAACGAATCCCGCGGGGGCGACTGACAGGCCCGACATCAAGGTTAGTCCAACGAGAGGGCGAATCCGTGCAAGGCAGGCGCATTTTTTTGATGCGCGTCGAGAGAGACCCTCAGAGACCGAGCTGCAATCCGCCGGCGAGCGAGGCGCCAACGATTGGAATATCGTACACTTGCCCGACTCCATCGATCACGAAGCGGGGATGAAACTGCCGCACCGTGGCAGCCAGATCGAGAGCGAGCCAAAGGCGCGGGTAAAGGCGTATCCGCGACCTGACGGCGGCGATCGGCGAAAGGAGGAGCGCGGACCCTCTCCCGGGGTTCGATACGCCCGTCGCCTCGGCAGCGATGCGTTCGAGCGAGGCGCCCACACACAGATCGAGAGCCGTGGCATTCGTGGCGACGGGCGCGAAGCATCCAAGCGCGTTCGCCGACACCATGCCGACGTCAGCACCCGCGCGCGGAGGTCCGGGCAATTGAACCGAACGCGCCGGTGCATAGGCCGCCAAAACCTCCGCTCCCCAGTTGCCACGACGAGCACCGGTCCCGATGCCGAGCTCAACCGCCACGGTGGGAAGCGTACGAAGCGCGGCGCCGCTGAACGCATGCACGTACGCGGACGTGCGCGCGGTGACGGGCACCGGGGTGGTCGGTGCCTCGGCCGCAGCGGGGACCGGGTGCTCCCTGGGCTCATCCGTCGGCGTTGGGCCGGCGCGCGGATCGATGGCCAAGGCGAGGACGACCGAAGTCGCGAGGGCCATCGCAGAGCACGACTCGCCCTCGAGCTCGCGATTGCCACCGGCCGATCCGCTGATCACGAGCTCCGCCATCCAAAGCCCCGGCGACCGGTGCGTGACGACGACGTGAGCGTCGATCTTGCGGTCGTCGGGTGGCCGTGTCCCGAGAAGTCGATTGACGCTTCGTTCGACGTCCGAACGCGACGGGCAACCCGGCGGCGCATCCCACGTCAACGTCAGATTGGAGACCTGCGCAGCCCCGAGCGATGCGAGCGAGCTGATGACCAGCGCCACGATCACGGCTAGCCCGATACGACAGCGAGTGGTTGTCCGCGGCCTCGAGGGCAAGGGCTCTCTTCGGTCCTGTGACTCGCGGTTTCGCACGTCCAGACCGACTATACGATCACCGGGCTCGATAGAGCATGCGTACGATCTGCCGCTCGAGTTGTGCCCCTCAATCGCCCTGTGGTAAGCGGATCCAGGTGTGGAAGACCGGTGTTTGTCTTGCTCTGCTCTCGCTCAGCCTTCCTGCCTGGGGCAGTGATACTTCCGATGCCGGCATCTCCCCAGCCTCGCCCATTCCCGCGGGGACGCATCAGCTCATCGTCGTGCAAGCGCCTTCGTGGAGCGCCGTCACGGCCAAGTTGCAACGGTATGTGCGTCGCGGGGGCGACTCCTGGGCGGCTCAGGGAACACCGGTCGACGTCAACGTGGGTCGCAACGGCTTGGCTTGGGGACGCGGGTTGCATACGCCAGGTGATGCCGGCCCCACGAAGAAAGAAGGCGACCAGCGCTCACCCGCGGGTGCGTTCTTGCTCGGCTCGGCGTTCGGCTATGGCGACGGACTGCCCGACGGAGCCAAGGGATATCCCTACCTGCACCTTCGCCGGGGGATCTCTTGCATCGAGGACAGCCGCTCGAAATATTACAACCAAGTCATCGATCCCTCGGCCGTGACCCGGGCCGACTGGTCGGCCAGGGACGAGATGCTGCGCTCGGACGGCCTCTTTCGTTGGGGCATCGTGGTCGAGCACAACGTGCCCGATGCGCTGCGGGGGGCGGGCTCGTGCATTTTTCTGCATATCTGGCGCGGGCTCGGAAAGGGCACCGCGGGATGCACGGCGATGGCTCCCGAGACCATTGCCGATCTCATCGCATGGCTGAATGCCGCCGATCGACCGGTGCTCGTTCAGCTTCCGCAGCCCGAATACGTTCGTCTTCGTGCGGGGTGGGCACTTCCCTGATCCCACGGATCACCGCAGCGGATTCGACGTCGAGCTCAGGACTCCACAACTGTGGAGGCTCTTCCGAGCTTTGCGCGCTTGGCTGAGGCGCGAGAGCGATGTGAGTATTTTGTGCAGCCCGCTGCCGAGTTTGGGAGGCTAACCCCGCGGGGTGGTTCGCCATTCTTCAGATTCGAAGCGGCGTAAAACTTGCTTCGCTCGGCCCATGGGCTCGATTCCAGAGGGTCATGTACCGCCCGCGAACACCAAAGCCCTCGCGCTGATCGGTGCGGCGATCTGCCTGCCCATGGTGGCTGCCATCGTCATCGCAGTCGTCTTGCACGACAACAAACAGCGTGCGTCGCTCGCTGCTCCGGTGGACAATTCTACCCGCGAGCTGGGCGATCTTCACCAGGGGTGGCTCGAGCTCGGGGCGCTCGCCGCGAAGGATCCTCCCCCGGTCATCACCGCCACCGCGCAAGCCGATCCGGGTGCGCGCGGCGGCATCGAGATCCACGAGCCAAGTGCTCCCGCCACCGAGGGCAGTACGCAAACGAGCCCGGATGCAGCGGCTCCGGGAGGTCGGGCGATCGAAGGATCGCAGCCAGCGCAGAGCGACGCATCGACGGGCACCGTGAGCGGTGTGGCTCGTTTGGCCGCGAGCCCTCCCGCGGTCGACGCCGGGCGACCGGCCGCCGCCGAGCCCGCAGGCGTGCCGTGCGGCACGGCGGTGTGTCCGAGCGGCAAAGTATGTTGCAATGCCAGCTGCGGGACGTGCACCGATCCCGGGCAGAAGTGCTCGCAGCTCGTCTGCGGCATGAACGTATCGACCGAGAGCGTCGCGTGCGGCTCGAACACCTGCAATGTCGGACAGGTCTGCTGCAACGCGAGCTGCGGAACGTGCACCCAACCCGGCCAAACGTGCAGCAAAGCACCATGCGACAACGGGATACAGTTTCCCGCCAGCCCGCCGTGCGGAATGTCGACTTGCAACGTCGGCATGGTGTGTTGCAACCCGAGCTGCGGTATCTGTGCGCCTCCCGGCGAGGCTTGCTCACAACAACCATGCGGCTGATCCGCTCGGGTGCGGCGTAGCTGCGCGAAAATGCATGCGACGAGCCGCGCGTCTGCGTATGCCCCGTGTCGGGAGTCGATTCTTCATCGATGGCCTTGGCGACCCCGAAGTCGAGCACCCTCACGACGGCGTGCGCCTCACCCGGAGAAAGCATGATGTTGCTCGGCTTGAGATCGCGATGAGCGACGTGACGGGAGTGCGCGTACCCGACGGCGTCGAGCACCGGGCGCATCACGCGCATCGCCTCGACTGGAGAGCGCCCGCCCAGGCCTCGCCGTTCGACGAGGTTGGACTTCAGCGTTTGCCCGGTGAGCCATTCGAGCACCATCCAGGCGAGTGGAGCGCTCGAACGACGCGACTCGAGATTCGCACCAGCCCCGCCATCAGGCGCCGGCCTGCAGAGCCCTGCATCCAGAACTTGCACGATGGATGGATGCTTGAGCTTGGCGATGGTCTGGGCCTCGCGCGAAAATCGCTCGCTCTGCTCGGCGGCGTCGCCGTGGGCGGTCGGCTTGAGCACCTTGATGGCGATGGGAACGTCGAGGACCATGTGGTGCCCCGCATAGACGACCCCGAAACCACCTTCGGCCACGACCCGCCCCACGCGGTATTTTCCATCGAGAAGGGCGCCGGCAAGAGCAAATGGATCCGGAGCTGGCCGCTCCCCCTGGGGAATCAGCATCGATGGACGAAAATAGCACAATTCGACGCTGGGCAGCGGCTGCAACGGCGCTCTTGCGTGACGGCAAGGAGGTTCGATGCAAGGCGATGAGCAGAGGTCGCTTCGTCCCCAAATTGTTGTAACATCCGTCGCTGCGTGGTGATGCGAGACTCGCCCATTGCCTCCGGCGTGCTCCTGGCCGTAGCTTCCGCGATCAGCTTTGGCGTCACGACGCCGCTCATTGCTCGACTCGGAGCACACGTCGGCCCGCTCACGACAGCCGCCTTGCTCTATGCCGGAGCCGCCTTCTTGTCGATTGTCATCCGACCGCTCGTGGGCCGATCGGGTCGCGCCTTGACGCGCGCCGCCCTCCCTCGGCTTTTGCTCATTGCCTTTTTTGGCGCCGCCCTCGCGCCGACGCTGCTCGCGTGGGGATTGTCACGGGCCGGCGCCACGAGCAGCTCGCTGGTGCTCAACTTCGAAGCCGTCTTTACCGTCCTTCTCGCG
>JBBSDY010000396.1:0-4735 GCA_038240245.1 Polyangiales bacterium | reverse complement strand
TTTCCTGGGCGTCGCCGATCACCCCGAAGTCGCGCGGGGCATTGTCGATCTCGAGAGAAGCGCCCGCGTATGCGCCTGCCTCGCGCGATTGCGTCGTCGGGGCGGAGCCGGCGCACGCGGTCAGCAAGAGAAGGGGAAGCAACGAGCCCGTGAAGCCAATCGTCTTGTTCATGCTCTTCGCATCAGCAGGGGCCATGCCACGTTGCAAATCCGCGGATTGGCTCATCATGGCTGTGTCGTACTGTGGCCTCAGGGACGCGCGCGTCTGCCCCCGCCCACGCTTTTCAGTCTCCGCGCCCGATGGGTGACGGCCTCTGACAGCGCGATTCACCTACATCTGACCCCAGACCTCAGCTGAGCCAATCCCGCGAAGGTGCGAGCCTCGGAGAAGGCTCTCAGGGCTTGACGACGTAGGCCGTCGGCGTGCGCGCGAAAGGGACCGCCCGCAGCGTGACGTTCTCGGTGGCAAAGAACCGATCCACGCCCTCGCTCTCGCTCCACCGGGGCACGGCATATTCATCGAAGACCACGATGCCGCCCCGCACGACGCGCGGCCAGAACGCTTGGAGCGCAGCGTGGGTTGCCGCTCCGAGGTCGAGATCGAGGTGCAAGAGCGAGATGCGAAAGCCCGGATGCGCGGCAACGTAGCTGGGCGCTGTCTCGCGGATGTCGCCGGCCACCAGATCGCACGCGGTCTTGTCGATCCCGGCGGCTTCGACCATGCCGTAGAGCTCGGCCGGCGTGGTGCCCTCGAAGCTCGCCTCTTCGACGAGCTTGGCGACGATCTTTTTCTCGGCGGCGTCGGTGGGCTCGGGAAACTCCGAGAACATGTCGAAACCGACCACGCGTTTGCCCGATCCTGACTGGTAGATGGCCAGCAACTTGAGCCAGGCCATGAGCCCCGTCCCCTTGAACACCCCACACTCGACGATGTCACCGGGGACTTCGGCGGCCATCCGAAAGAGGTCGTAACGCACGAGAAGCTTGCGCATCCTTTCGATGTCGGGCCCACGACACAAGAGGTTGTACGCGTCCCACAGCGCCTGATCCTCGCTCATCTCACGCCTCCGCAACAAAGCACGATACGCGCAGATGCACGGGATTTCCATCGGGTGGCACGTCCTGGCGGCTCGTTCGGGTTGCAGCTCGACGGTCGACCTGTGTAGCTTGAGCATGAATGGCCCGGCAGCCCTCCGTTGCTCGAGCGTGGCTAGTCCCGATGGCGGTGCTGGCAGCGATTGCCATTTTTGCCTTCGGCTTCCTCTACACCATCGACCACTATTTCACCGGCGGACCGGCCAGCGCCGGCTCAGCCGCCACGGCGCGGCGGTATTTTTTCTTCGATCAAGACCACATCACCGATGCCGTAAGCGCGCTCGGCGGGATGGTCGCGGGCGTGCTCGGCATCGTCATCAGCGTGGTGTCGATCGTCGTTCAACTGTCGGCCGAACGGTACGCGGGCGTCACCAGCATGTTCTTTCGCGACCGCACCAACATCGCGGTGATGGCTTTCTACGTCGTGGCCTGCGTGTGCGGCGTGATGGTGAGCGTCTCGATTCGCGTCGACTTCGTGCCGCGCGTCACATTGACGGCCATGATGGCGACCGTCGGGATCGGCCTGGTGATGATGGCTCCCTACTTCGCGTACGTGTTTCGGTTCCTCGAGCCGACCAACATCGTCGAGCGCATCCAGCGCGAAGCGGTGGAGGTCGCGCGCAAGGGATCGAGCACGACCGACGCCGAGCGCTGCGGACAGGCGCAGGCCGCGACGCTGTCGGCGATGGAGGAGCTCACCGACGTCACCAGCAACTCCATTTCGGGCAAGGACAAGATCATCGCCAGCCGCGCGGTCGACGGGCTCAAGGATCTGGCGCTCGAGTACCTTCGGTTCAAGAGCAAGGCCAGCCCGCAGTGGTTCGAGATCAGCGATTTCATCCGCCAGAACCCCGACTTCGTGGCCATGGAGCAAGAGTCGTTACGTGATCTGGTCGACCGCAAGACCTGGGTGGAGTGGAAGGTGATGCGGCAGTACCTCGGCATCTACAACGAGTCGCTCGCCGCGATGAAGGACATCAACTACCTCATCGCCATCGACACGCGTTACATCGGCGAGGCCGCCGCCGAGGCCGATGACGAGCAGCTGGTCCTTCTGGTTCTCAGGTTCATGAACTCGTACCTCAGGGTCACGCTCAACGCGAAGGACGTGCGCACAGCCTACAACGTGCTGAACCAATACCGGCTGTTGCTCGAGGCGCTCTTGCGCAAGGGCCGGCATGCCGCTGCGCTGTCCGCGGTCGGCTACCTCAAGTACTACGGTCTCGTCAGCTACGAGCTCAACCTTCCCTTCGTCACCGAGACCATCGGCTATGACGTCGGCGCGCTCTGCCAGTTCGCCCACGAGCTGGGCTTGTTGCAAGAGGAGGACGCGCTGCTCGGCCTGTTCCTCCAGCTCGATCACCCCACGTCGGGTCCCGAGCTCGGCCTGAAGGGCGTGCGAAAAGCTCAGGTCAAGCTGGGGGCGTACTATCTGATGACCGGCGAAGAGAGCAAGGCTCGGCGCATCTACGAAGACATGGCCGACGAGCCCGCTGACAGGGTGCGCGCCATCCGCCTCGAGCTCGAGCTGGTCGACACCAAGGACTTCTGGGAGATCATCGACCGGGGCCGCAACTTCGAGTTCATGCCTCCGCCGCAGAAAGAAGCGATGAAGCGCTTCTTCACCTGGTTCGACGAGAAGGGGACCGCCGGCGCCTTGCAGGCGGTGGCCGTCAAATAGCCGGCGAGGCGCGCTCTAGACGTCGAGAATCGTGCGGGCCGCCGGGGTGAGGCGATCCCAGGTTTTTTTGCGGATGTACTCGGGCTGGTCGAGCTGCTGAGGGTGCTCTTTCGCGGTGAAGTAGCAATGGACCACCCGGCGGCGCGCGCCGGTGCGATTGGCGGTGCCACCGTGCCAAAGGTGCGCGTTGAGAACGACGACGCTGCCCGCGGGCGCGGTGAGCACGATCTCTTCGGGGTGGGGGGCCTTGGGATCGGCCAGAACATCTTGCGCCGTCTTGGCTCCCGAGTGCGTGGCAGGAACCACCCTCGTGCAGCCGTTGTCACCGGCGAAGGCATCGAGCAGCCACATGCTGTTGACGACGTGGAAGGGCTCGTCGGCCTTTCGCGTATCCCAGTCGGCGTGAAGCGGCTGCTGGCCCGAGCCCTGGAGCGGCTCGCGAGCGTTGAGCGACGACAGCTTGAACGGGCGGCCCAAAATGTGGTGCACGCACGCCAAAAGCTTGGGATGCGTCCAGATGCCGTCGAAGCTCTCCGCCTTGTTGACGAGATCGGCGAGCCGCTTGGTTCCGGCTTCGGTGTGCACCTCGTGCCCGGCCGCGGCTCCCTCTCGGGCGACCAGCTCATCGAACTTGGCTTGCAGGCTGGCGCGCCACGGCTCGTCGATGACGTCGCGCAATACCAGAAACCCTTGCCGATCGAGCCGCGCCTTTTCGTCGGGGTCGAGCAAGTCGCTCGCCACACCCAGGGCCGCCAGCGCGTCGTCGAAGCTCATCGATTCGCCGAGCCATACAAGCACGACTCACCGCGAGGCGCCACCGGCGCCGACCGTCTATTCACTCCGGCCGCGCGCGCAGAGGTCCCGGCGTTTCGCAGAGCGGGCAAACGTCGGTTCGTTCGGCAACGGTGCCGCAATCGCGGCAGTCCACGCGATAACCGTGGAACCCATCATCGTAGAGCTCGATCGCGCTGCGCGCCTTGTCGGCGCGTTTGCCCTCGTACCCGACGTGCGCGGGCAGGAACGCGATGTACCTGAGCTCGTCGCCACCGCACCCGCTGCAGCTCGCGGGAACCGGCCAGCGGTTGGGCGTTTCGAGCGCTCGCTGCAGACCTCCCGGCGCATGGCAACGCGTGCAAACATCCGCGGTGAACGCGATCGCGTTGCACTCCGCGCAAGTCACTTCGTACACGCCGTCGACGAACTTCTCACCGTTGTAAACCCACTTGATGCGGCCTATGGGCTCGGCGCCCATGATGGGAAGCAGGCCGTCGACGTACATCCGAAAGGTACGCTTCGGCGAACCGCACTTCGCGCAGCCGGTGGCGATCAACTGTTCGAGGCCCGGCTCGTCGAGGAGTCCCATGCCCCCGGAGCCTAGCCCATTCGTAAGAGCTCGCGGCGCCGACCCAGCTCACTGACAGCCCTGGCCCTTGGTGGGGCCGAGATCGGCCCACTGAATCCGCCCGTCGGATACGCCCCAGCGCGCATTGGTGAAGCTCTCGACATCGATGAGCTCGTCGGCCGTGCCCTTATTTTTGGTGCAGCAGCCGTTGCAATCCGAGTCGCCGCAGGTGTCGAGCGCGGTCACGACGATCGTCTTCGTTCCGGACTTGAGGCACAGATCGTGGAGCTTCAAGGTGCCGAGATCGGGAAACACGGCGACGATGTTGTGCGACATGACCCAGGCGAGCGGCTCGGTCTTGTTGCACGCCGCAAACTCGCCCTCGTACATGCATCCGCTGTACTTGATGCACTCGTCGCTGCCGGGATCGGGGTATGAGGTGAAGTTGGTTTTGGAGCCGGTTTTCCAGACCAAGCCAGCAGCGTCGCAACCGCTCGCGCCGCCGGAGCTGTTGCCACCGGCCGTCGAGCTGCCGCCCGACGCCGAAGCATCGCTCTCGGTCGCCGTGTCGCCGCTGCCGCTGCCGTTGCGCCTCCGGTGCTCGCACGACCACCGGC
>JBBSDY010000395.1:0-4739 GCA_038240245.1 Polyangiales bacterium | reverse complement strand
TTAGCCCGATCGAATCGTTCAGTGCTCGTAGAAGTCGTACAGGCTCGAGGTGCGCAAGCGCTTGCGCGCATCGCCGAGCGTCGGCAACTTGGCCCCGTGATCGACGTGGGGAACCAGACCGAAAACGTGCGTTCCCGGGCGTAAAACTTGCCAATCACCGCGAAAATGGCTCTCGCTTCCGGTGAGCTCGGCATGAAAGAAGGGCGTCACCGTCTCGCTGCGCACGACGAGCTCGAGCCCGCTCCGGCGCGAGCGTAGCGCCGACGCAACGCGCGGCTTCGGCAGGGTGACCCACTTCCAGGGGACCAGCGCGGCGTAGTTCTCGGCTTGCACGCCCGCGCCAGCAAGGCGCACGAAGCAACACACTTCGTGCGGCTCGGCCTTTGCGTCGAGAAGCTTGTCGACCGGCACAGCCGCGATCTCGCGATTCTCTTGAGGAGCGAGACGCGCCGAGAGCTTCACGCGCGCGATCCGCCGGCCGGACCAGGTGAGCACGTCGAGCTCTCCGGACACCGACAGTGGACGGGCGACGTCGGACGTCACCCAGACGTGGGCCTTGCCCTGCTCGTAGGCAATCGACACGAGCAGCGGCGCGAAGAAGCGCGCGGCTTCGTGATGCAAGACCTTCCACCGACCGTGGTAGTCGATCGAGCTCCACGACGCGACGGGCCACAGATCGTTGAGCTGCCAGTAGAGCGCGCCCATGCAGCGCGGCTTTTGACGACGCCAGTGCTCGACGGCCGTGCGAATCGCCATCGCCTGGTTGATTTGCGACACCCAGCAGAAGGCATCGAAGTTCTTGGGGATGGGCATCTCGCGCGCCATCGTGTTGGTGATGAGCATGTTGCCTTCCGGCGAGCGCTGGTGGTGCTCCATCACCCGGCTCGACGGATTGAGCTGACCCTTGGGGACCACCGCGCGAATCGTGCGCGGCTCGGGGAACGATTGAAATCCGAACTCCGATACGAAGCGCGGCTTGACGGTGAGGTAGTTGCTGAAGGGCTGACGGCCGTGCCAGACCTTCCAGTAGTGGATGTCGCCGCGGTTGGGGTCGGTGGGATTTTCGCCGAACTCGTCGTTGGATGGGCTCGAGAGCCAGAAGCGACGCGTGTCGTCTTCGGCTTCGCACGCTTTCTTCAGCGCCGAGAGCGTCTTTTTGTAGCGGGCGACGGTTTTTGGAAAATCCGGTTGGTTTTTCCACCAGCTCCACACACCCTCGGCGTCCTCGTTGTCGCCGCACCAGAGAGCGAGCGATGGCCGATCGAACAGACGGCGCACCTGGTACTTGGCCTCGGCCACGAGCTCGGCGATGAACTGCTTGGTATCGGGGTAAAGAGAGCAGGCCATCATGAAGTCTTGCCAGACCAGAATGCCGAGCTCGTCGCAGAGATCGTAGAAGACGTCCTGCTCGTACCAGCCGCCGCCCCACACCCGCACCATGTTCATGTGCGCTTCGACCATGCTGCCGAGCAGATGGCGGTAGACCGCGGGCGTGGCGCGATCGACGAGCTGATCGACGGGGATCCAGTCGGCACCACGCGCGTAGATGGGTCGGCCGTTCACACGAAAAAAGAAGGACTGCGCGGGATCCTCGCCGCGAGCGGCGTCGTCCTCGGTCACGAGATCGATCGTACGAAGTCCGATGCGCCGTCGTAGCTCGGATCGGGCATCGTCGTCGCCCACGTACTCCACCGATAGATCGTACAGGCGCTGCTTGCCTTCACCCGCCGGCCACCAAAGCTCGGGCGACTGGAGCGCGAGCTCGGCCGTGACGCGATTTTCGCCGGGGTGAAGTCGCGCTCGCACGGTCACTTCTTGCCCGCCGCAACGAACCGTCAAACGCCCCCGCTGGGGCAGTGTCGATGCCAGGTAGGTCGTGATGGAGAGCTCGACGGCACTGGGCTTCTCTTTGGTTGCACCGCGCGCAAGGCGGTGCGTCTGTCGCGTTTTCACGGCGGCGATCCGGGGCGCATCCGAGCACTCGAGGCGCGCGGGCTGCCAGATCCCGGAGGTGGCGAGGTAGAGGCCCCAGTCCCAGCCGAAATGACACTGGACCTTGCGAATCCACTCGCGACCCTGTCGACGGCGCTCTCCGGTTTGCCATACGAAGTCGGGACGCTTGCTCGCGCTCTGCGCGTGACGCCTGGTTTCGCGCGCTGCGTAGGCCGTCGGGCTCTCGAGGTGGACGCGAAGCTCGTTGTCTCCGGGAACGAGCGCTCCGGCAACGTCGCAGACGACTTGCCGGAACATGTTGACCGAGCGACCGACCTTCTTTCCGTTGAGGTAGACGGTGGCGACCGTGTCGAGCCCGTCGAACACGAGCTCCTGACGCGTTCGCTGGCAGTCGTCCGGCGTGGCTCGCACGGTGCGCGCGAGCTCCCAGTCTTGCTGGTCGATCCACTGCACGTCGAGCTCGTTGCGCCCGTCGTAGGGATCGTCGATCTTACCCAGCTTTTGCAGGGCGTAGTGAAGCGTGCCGGGCATCGTGGCCGGCATCCAGCGGTCCAAGCCAAGCGACGAAGGAGCTTTACCTCTTAGCTCGTGCGGGCAGCGAAACCTCCACCGCCCATCGAGGGAACGGGTCGACATGGTCGCGCACTATGCCCTTTGACGACATCGACCACAATCTCCGCGTTCTCGACGGTGAGGCGTGC
The DNA here is from genome assembly GCA_038240245.1 of Polyangiales bacterium. Taxonomy (GTDB): domain Bacteria; phylum Myxococcota_A; class Polyangia; order Polyangiales; family Polyangiaceae; genus DASWDH01. Next base: position 2,085 of record JBBSDY010000395.1, on the reverse strand, counting down.
AACATCACCCGCCTTGAGCTCGCCGCGCAGGATCATGTCGGCGATGGGTGATTCCACCAGGAGGGCCAGCGTACGTTTCATGGGTCGGGCGCCGAGCTCGGGGTCGTAGCCCCCCGCGGAAAGCAAGGCGTCGATGGCATCTTCGTCGACGTCGAGATGAACGCCGCGCGCTTCCTCGAGGGTGACGGCCAGGGCGGCGAGCAGGCGGCGTGCAATCTCGGCCACCTCCGGTCGTTCGAGAGGCGCGAAGGCGATGACCTCGTCGATGCGGTTGTAGAGCTCGGGGGGCAACGCGGATCGAGCGGCCCCGACCAGCGCTTGCTCGATCTGCAGCGCGCGATCGGCCGAGCCCCTGCCGAAGCCGATCCCGCGCGTGCTCTTCGCGCTCACCTCGGAGGCTCCGAGGTTGGACGTGAGGATGATGACGGTGTTGGTAAAATCGATGGTTCGGCCGCGACCATCGGTGAGCCGTCCTTCGTCGAACACGCCCAAGAAGGCCTCGAGAACGTCGCGGTGCGCCTTCTCGATCTCGTCGAGGAGCACCACCTGGTAGGGGCGTCGGCGAACGGTCTCGGTGAGCTGTCCTCCGGCGTCGTGGCCGATGTAGCCCGGAGGAGCGCCGATGAGGCGCGCCACGGCGTGCGGCTCGGCGTACTCGGCCATATCGAGGCGAGTCATGGCGACCTCGGAATGAAAGAGAGCGTGCGCAATGGCCTTGGCCGACTCGGTCTTGCCGACACCCGTCGGACCGAGGAGCAAGAAGGTGCCGATGGGACGCCGCGAATGGAAGCCAGCGGCGTTGCGGCGCAGGATGTTGGCGATGCGCGTGAGCCCGGCGCGATGCCCGACGACTCGTTCGGCCAGGAGCGACTCGAGCGCGAGCATGCGCTCTCCGTCCGTCTCGAGCAGGCGCTCCATCGGAATGTCCGCGAGCTCGGCCACGACTTCGGCGATACCTTGCGCGGTCACGTCGCGCGCCGACCGGCGGCGGGCGCGCGCGCCCGCGAGGTCGAGAATCGAAAGCGCCTTGTCCGGGAGCACGCGACCCGGCAAGTAGCGCACCGACCAGGTGATCGACGATCCGAGAGCGTCGGCCGTGTAAGAAACGCCGTGATGCTTGGCGAGACCCTTGGAGACTCCGTCGAGGATTTCCCGCGCCACGTCGTGATCGGGCTCTTCGATCTCGACCACCGAAAACCGCCGGCACAGCGCTGGATCGGATTCGAACGCGCGCTTGTACTCTTCGGGTGTCGTCGTGCCGATGCAGGGCAGCTCGCCGCGCGCGAGGGCGAGCTTGAGATCACTCTCCACTTCTTCGACGCTGTCGCCCGCGAACAACGTGTGGATTTCGTCGAAGAACAGCACGACCCTGCCCATGGCTTCGCGAACCTCGTTGCGGATCGCAGCGACCCGCTCGGCGAGCGATCCACGGACATTGGTCCCGGCGATGAGCTCGGAGATGGGTATCTCGACGATGACGCGGTCGTCCAGTGAAGACACCTCGTCGCGGGCAGCAATGCGTTGCGCAATCCCGGCCACCACCGAGGTTTTGCCAACGCCCGCCGGCCCGCTCAGGGTGAGCAGACGTACGTCAGGATCGCAGAGCAAGGAGCGGATCGCAGCGGTCTCCGCTTGGCGATCGATGAGGGGTGTCGGGGGTACAGGCAGGTTACCGAGGTGGGATAAATGGCCGCACGTGGCGTTGGCCGAGGGACGCGGAGCGTGTTCGAACGCAATGCGCTCCGCTGCTGACAAATGGAGCGCATCGGCCAGTAATTGGAGCGTATCATGGCGCGGGGTACGAATGACGCCCCGTTCTAGATCGCTGATAGCACGCGCACTCAAATTCGCGCATTCGGCCAGTGCCTCTTGGGTCAGCCCGGCGGCTCGGCGGTAGCACCGCAGCAAGTCCGCAAAGCTCGATTCCGATGTGGCAAGCATAAGAGTCTCTCATTTCTTAAACCTGATTATGCGGCATTATCAACTCAACCCGGTAGCTGTGGGGGTAAACCTGGTGGGGGCTGGGGGGGCCCGGGTTATAGGGCAAAAACCTGGCGGTGTTCGGGGGGCAACTAATTGACCACG
>JBBSDY010000394.1:0-4740 GCA_038240245.1 Polyangiales bacterium | reverse complement strand
GTTCGGCATCTGCCGGATCTGCCTGCGGGAGCTCGCCCACCAGGGCGTCATCCCCGGCATGACCAAGAGCTCCTGGTAGGAGGCAAGAGGAAACCGTGCTCACCGATCCCGTAGCCGACATGCTCACGCGCATCCGCAACGCAGCGATGGCTCGCCACGAGCGAACGCACATCCCCGCGAGCCAGCTGAAGAAGCACATCGCCGAGATCTTGAAGCTCGAAGGCTTCATCGCCGATGCTCGAATCGAGGACGACCCGCGCGTCCTTACCATCGTTCTCAAGTACGACCGCAACCGCTCGAGCGCCATCGACGGCATCAAGCGCATCTCGCGCCCCGGTCGCCGCGTTTACGTGCGCCACGATCACATCCCGCGCGTGCTCTCGGGTATGGGCGTGGCCATTCTCAGCACGTCGCGAGGCGTGATGAGCGACCGTGAGGCACGTCGCCAAAAGGTAGGCGGCGAGCTTCTGTGTGAGGTTTGGTGATGGAAGCCACGACGCAAAAGGTCGAGACGAGGCAGATTCAATCCCGCGTCGGCAAGCGTCCGATCGACGTGCCCAAGGGCATCACCGTTGCCCTCAAGGACGGCGCAGTTCGCGTCGAGGGGCCGAAGGGCAAGCTCTCGCGAGCGGTGCCCACGGGGGTCGACGTCAAGATCGACGGCCCCAAGATCAGCGTCACCTCGAGCCTGGGGGGCCGCGATGCCTCGCGCATGCAGGGCCTCATTCGCGCCCTCATCGCCACCATGGTGAAGGGCACCTCGGAAGGCTACACGAGAACCCTCGAGCTACGCGGCACCGGCTACCGCGCCGAGATGAAGGGCACCACGCTCCACATGGCGCTCGGCTTCTCGCATCCCATCGTCTTTCCGATGCCCGCGGGCATCAAGTGCGAGATCCCTGGCGATTCGAAGGGGACGATCGTCAACCTGAGCGGCGCCGACAAGGAGCTCATGGGTCAGACTGCCGCGAAGATCCGCGGCTTTCGCCCGCCCGAGCCCTACGGCGGCAAGGGTGTCCGTTACCAGGGCGAGAAGGTCCGCGAAAAAGCGGGCAAGGCCGGCAAGGGCGCCAAGGCAGCAAAATGAAAAACGGTATGACGCCTGGGGATGGTTCAGTCTTCTTGTTCAATCTCCCCTGTCAAATTGAGGAGACGTCGTCATGGCAATGAGAATCGTGGGTCGCGAGCGTCGCAAGCTGCGCATCCGAAAAAAGATGTCGGGAACCGTCGAGAAGCCGCGCCTCACCGTTTTTCGGTCGGCAAAGCACATCTACGCCCAGGTGATCGACGACATCTCGGGCAGGACCGTCGCCCACGCGTCGACGCTCTCCAAGGACCTCAAAGGCTCTCTCGACGAAGGCAACAAGACCGAGGCCGCCAAGAAGGTCGGCGCCCTGGTCGCCAAGATTTGCCTCTCCAAGAAGATCAGCAAGGTCGTCTTCGATCGCAACGGATACCTCTACCACGGCCGCGTGAGCGCACTTGCCAACGCGGCTCGCGAGGGCGGGCTCAAATTCTAGAAAACGTCACATGAAGGCGGCAACAATCGCCTTTAACGGAGACCGGAACATGTCGTTCGAGCAGATGGATGAAGAGAAACTGAAGGAGCGGGTGATTCACATCAACCGCGTGGCCAAGGTCGTGAAGGGCGGCCGCCGCTTCAGCTTCTCGGCGCTGGTCGTGGTGGGCGACGAATCGGGACACGTCGGGGTCGGGCTCGGCAAGGCCAACGAAGTGCCCGAAGCCATCCGCAAAGGCAACGACCAGGCACGCAAGAACATGTTCAAGGTACCGCTGCTGTTGAGCTCGATACCCCACCAGGTGTTCGGCCACTTTGGCGCGGGCAAGGTGCTCCTCCGGCCGGCCTCGGCGGGTACGGGCGTCATCGCCGGCGGCGCCGTTCGTGCCGTCGTCGAGTCCGCGGGCATTCACGACATCCTGTCCAAGTGCCTCGGCTCTTCCAATCCGCACAACGTCGTGCGCGCCACCGTTGCGGCCCTGAAGATGCTCAAGGCCGCCGAGCAGATCGCCGACAAACGCGACATGTCCGTCACCGACGTCGCTCCCAAGCAGGCTCGCCTCGCCAGCCAAGGCGCGACGCCCGTGGTGGTGGCGCCAGCCGCCCCCGTGCCCGTCGTCGTGACCTCGACTCCCACGCCCGCCGAGGGAGGAAGCCCCGCCACATGAAGAAGCTCAAGGTGCGTCTGACCCGCAGCGTGATCGGCGTCCCCCACCCCCAAAGGCTCGTCGTGAAGGGCCTTGGCATGCGCGGCCTCGGCACCGAGGTCATCGTCTCGAACACACCGTCGTTCCGCGGCAGGGTGAAAAAGGTTCTGCACCTCGTCACGGTGCAAGAGGTCGAAGGATAAACGTCATGGCGGACATTCTTTCCAAGCTGTCCCCCCCCAAAGGGGCGGTCACCAAAGAGCGGCGAATCGGCCGCGGCGTCGGCTCGGGTCTCGGAAAGACCTCGGGCCGGGGGCAGAAGGGGCAGAAGGCTCGCTCCAAGGGCAACATCAACAAGCTGCACTTTCAGGGCGGCCAGACCCCGATGCAGCGCCGCTTGCCCAAGCGCGGCTTTCGCAACCCGTTCGGCGCCGATACCGCCGCCCTCAACGTGGGCGAGCTCGAGCGCTTCCCGGTGGGTGCCAACGTCGACGAAAAAGCTCTGCGCGGGGTCAAGCTCGTCAAGGGCCGGCCCGATCGGATCAAGATCCTGGGCGACGGCGACCTCACCAAGAAACTGACCGTGACGGCCCACGCGTTTAGCAAATCGGCCGTCGCAAAGATCGAAAAAGCAGGCGGCAAGGCCATCGTACTTGCCCCACCCGCCGCCGAGTCTTAAGTCTTTCCACCCGCGGGGTCAGATGCTCACTACCAGATCGTCACATCGAAGCGGACTGGCGTAAAGCTATGGCACTCGGCGGATTCGCGAACATCACCAAAGTTCCGGAGCTCCGGAAACGCATTCTTTTCACATTGGGGATGCTCGCCGTCTACCGCATCGGCGTCTTCATCACCGCGCCGGGCGTCGATCGCAACGTCATGCGGTCGGTCGTGGCCAAGCAGTCGGGCGGCCTCCTCGGGCTCTTCAACCTGTTCTCGGGCGGCGCGCTCGAAAACCTGTCGATCTTCGCCCTGGGCATCATGCCCTACGTATCGAGCTCGATCATCATGCAGCTCATGGGCATGGTCTACAAGCCGATCGACGAGCTGCGCAAAGAGGGTGAGCAGGGGCGCCGCAGGCTCGACCAGTACACCCGCTACGGAACGATCATGCTTTCGGCCTTCCAGGCCTTCGGCATCGCGATGTACCTCGAGGGCCTCAACAACCAAGAGGTAGGCGTCGGCAAGTTCGGCGACGTCGTGGCCCACCCCGGGTGGGGTTTCAGGTTGATGACGATCATCACCCTTACCACCGGCACGGCCTTCATCATGTGGGTCGGCGAGCAGATCACCGAGCGGGGCATCTCCAACGGCATTTCGCTCATCATCATGGCGGGCATCGTCACCGACATCCCCAGCACGATCGGCAACTACCTTGCCCAGAACAAGGGCAACATCCAGCCGCTCAACATCGGCGCGGTGTCCGGGCTCATCCTCATGACGATCGCCACCATCGTCTTCTTCGAGCGAGGGCAGCGCAAGATCCCCATCATCTACTCGCGCCGCAACGTCGGCCGCCGGGTCTATGGCGGGCAAACGGCGCACCTGCCGCTCAAGGTGAACACGGCCGGCACCATCCCCCCCATCTTCGCCTCGTCGCTGCTGATGTTTCCGGCCACGCTGGCCAACCTTCACGTTCCCGGGATGCAATACCTGGAGACGATCATCCAGCGCGGCGACTGGGTGTTCAACGTCGGCTACGTGCTGCTCATCGTCTTCTTTTGCTACTTCTACACCGCGGTCACGTTCCAGGCGGTCGACGTGGCCGACAACTTGAAAAAGCAGCAAGCCAACATCCCCGGTATCCGCCCCGGCAAAATGACGGCCGAGTACATCGACCGCGTGCTCACCCGCATCACGTTCGGCGGCGCGATGTACGTCGCCGCGGTGTGTGTCGTGCCCAGCATCATCAGCCAGGTCTTCCGTGTGCCGTTTCGTTTCGGCGGAACGTCGATCATGATCGTCGTCGGCGTCGCGCTCGACACCGTGAGCCAGATCGAAGCGCACTTGATCACCCGCCACTACGAAGGCCTCACTGGGCCTCGTGGCGCAAGAATCCGAGGCCGTCGTGACTGAGGGTTCCTTCTCCCCTCTGGGCCAAGAGGCCACTGGACGGCCAGCGTGAGGTTGATCCTGTTGGGGCCGCCGGGCGCGGGGAAGGGCACGCAGGCGAAGGCCCTCGTCCAAAAATGGGGCATCCCGCAAATCTCGACCGGCGACATGCTGCGCGATGCGCGCCGGGCCGGCACGCCGCTCGGCCTCAAGGCACACGAGTACATGACCCGCGGCGCGCTCGTTCCCGACGAGGTCGTCATCGGGCTGGTCGACGAACGCTTGCAAAAGCCGGACACCGCCGCGGGGTTCTTGCTCGACGGGTTTCCCCGTACCGTACCCCAGGCCGAAGCCCTCGATACGCTGCTCAAGAGCAAGGGATTCGACCTCGACACCGTCGTCCAGATCGACGTGCCGCGCGACCTCCTCGTCGAGCGGGCCGTCAACCGACGGACCGACAAGCGCACCGGTGAAATCTACCACCTGAAGTCCAAGCCGCCCCCGGCCGACGCCGAGCTCGAG
>JBBSDY010000393.1:0-4746 GCA_038240245.1 Polyangiales bacterium | reverse complement strand
CCTCAGCCGGATTCGACTACGGCAAGCTCAACGTCGGGGTCACCGGCCTCTTGAGCAACTTGCCCCAGGCGCCCACCGTGCTCACCAAGGTCAAGAACCGACAGGGGTGCGACGGCCAGAAGCTCGAGTGGTACTACGACAACAACACGCATCCCACGCGCATCATTGCGTGCAACTCCACCTGCAAGGGCATCCACCAGAGCCCCGCTGCCGCGACCAAGATCTCACTCGGCTGTCAATCGCTCACCGCCGCGGCGACGAAGTAAGACGAAGTCAAACGCCGCGCTCAACCGGGTGGGGCGTCGAGGACGACAGCGTCGAGCGTTGCGTCGATGCCGCCGTCGCCCAGGGGCGCCGCCTCGGGGTTCGACCCGCCCTCGGGAGCCGCCGACTCGGTGGGGGTGGCGCCGTCCTTGGTGGACGTCTCCCCGCCGTCTGCCGCCAGCGCGGCGTCGGTACTGTCGCCGCCTTCTTTCGAAGCTTCGCTGGCGTGATCGCCTGCGGCGGCGGCGTCACTTACCGGGATGGCATCGGTGATGATCTCGTCGTCGCACGCACCGATCGCGAGAAAAGTCGCCAGGACGAGCAGCGTGGAAACCTTGCGGAACATGGATCACCTCTCTCGATGTCGATCAGAATACGGCTTGCAGGCGCGTCAGCAGGGCGGTCTCGGTCAACCGGTCGGTGTTGGCCGCGCCGCCGCCCTCGAACGTCGTGTGCTCGTAGTTGAAGTCGAGCTTGTAGCCACGCGCCATGTGCCAGTTGAGCCCGACGGCCCACTCCGACGCGGTGCGCGCTGACTTGGCGGGATCGGCGAACTTCAGGTCGAACGCCGCGTCGTCGATCTTGAGCGCGCCGTAGCGCACCGCGAGCTCGATCGCGCCAAAGCCGCCCCTGGCGGGATCGAGCGCTGCCTTGGGGGTGACCGCGCCGAAGGATGCATTCTCGCCGGTGATGAAGCCGGAGAGCTCGACCTGCCACGCGCTGTTGTTGATGGCCGTCGCGGGCGAAGCTGCGCTGGCGACGATCTGTGTCGACCGCGTGTACTCGCCGAGGATCCCGACCGGTCCGACGTAATAGTACGCCTGCGGCGCGATGCGGCGGTGCGTCCCCGCGGCGGCCGATGTGCCGGCATACGAGAAGAAGCTCACCTGCGAGGGAGACACGTAGTTGGGAAGCGGCTCGGTGTGCGCGCCGCGCGACGCGGCGATGCCCAGTCCGAAATTCTTGAGCGCGTCGATCTTGAGCGGAGCCAGGGGGCGGAGGAAAATCCGGCCGACCACGTCTTTCTTGTCGCTCGTATCGTTGTCGATGTTTTTGCCATCCTCGCCGCCGTTGAAAACACCGAGAGCGTAGGCGATCGTTCCGTCGGCGATCTCGCCGTGCACCATGGCGCCGACATCGCGATCGGACACCAGATCCGAAGGCAACCCCCGCTCGATAAAGGGCATCTCGGGATCGTTCTGCAATCGCTCGAGGCCGAGGGGCGACTTGAACTTGCCCGCGCGAAACTGCAGCTCCTTGGTAAGCCGTACATTCGCCCAGATATCGAGGATCGTCGCCGCGCCGGCGAGCTCGGGCGTCAGGCGAAAGTCGAAATACCGATAGATGGTTCCCTCGAGCGTCGGTCGCGCGCGACGGACGAGAAACTGGTTGAGCCCTCCCGCGAAGAACCAGCGGCTGTCGATCTGCACCAGGCCCTTGAACTTGATGACGAAGGCGCCATCCGCGCTCTGAAGGCCAAAGCCGTCCTTGGGCAGCGTCGTTTCGAGCGGAACCTTGGCGGGCTCGGCGCTCGCCGGCGCGACGTCGAGCACCCTAGGCGCCTCGACATTCGCAGGCTCGACCTTCGGCGCCTGCGGTAGCGACGACGGCGGCTCGGCCATGGGAGGGACAGCGGCGGGGGCCGGCTGAGCCGACGCTGGCGCTGGCTGGGCCGACACTGGCGCCGCGAGCAGACCCAGGGAGAGGAGCAACGGGGAGAAGAGGATCTTCGTCATGTTCACTCGTCCTAGACGCTCGGGACTCGGGGAGCGGAACGTCAGCTGCCCGGGGCGGCGACGGGCAGACACTTAGGCGAAGGCATACGACAGTGTCAACCAATCGCGGCACGTGTCACACACTTGCCACAATCGAACCGCTGGGACGGAGGTTTCGTCTTGGACGACGGATCGCAAGACTTGATTGGCCTTGCACGCGTGGTGGCACGGCGAACACGCCGGCTTGCAACCGCTGAGATGACCGCCAGGCACGCCTCGCTTCGCGGATCAGCTCTACGGACGCGCCTCGAGAATCAGGTTGAAGGGAGTCTGCGTCGCGCGGCGAAAGCGCGTGAAACCGCCACCCGTGGAGACGACCTCGCGCAAGCGCGCTTCTCCGGCCTGCGCGCCCAGGGCCGGACCTCGGCTGGCGAGCGAGTGAGGCACACAGAGCATCGTCGAGGCCGAGTAGAACACGCGACCCACGATGTTGTGGTTCTCTTCCGTCTTGTCGCTGGCGAATGGCTCGACGATCATCCACGTTCCGTCGGCGGCGATCGCCTGGCGTGCCCAGCGGGCCGCTCCGACCGGATCCTCCATGTCGTGCAGGCAATCGAAGTGAGCGATGAGATCGTACCCCTTGCCGGGAAACTCGGTCGACTTGGCGACCTCGAAGGTGACCCGATCGGCAACGCCCGCTTCCTTCGCACGCTGCCGGGCGAGCTCGATCGAATCCGCGTGGTAGTCGAACCCGAAGAAGCTCGACTTGGGGAACGCCTTGGCCATGAGAATCGTCGATGCGCCGAGGCCGCATCCTACGTCGGCGATCTTGGCTCCTGCGTCGAGCTTCGCCTGCACGCCATCGAGCGCGGGCAGCCAGGCACTGGTGAGGTTGCCGATGTACCCCGATCGGAAGAAACGCTCCGTGCCCTCGAAGAGGCACGGATGCTGGTGACCCCATTCGGTTCCCTTGCCCGTGCGAAAATTCTCCTCGATCTTGGGCTCGCCACTCCACATCGCCTGCGTCACCTGGAAGAGACCGGGAACGAAGGCGGGGCTTGTTTCGTCGGCCAGGGCCAGCGCCTGCTCGGGGGGCAGCGTGTAACGGCCCGACGAAGGTTCGAACGTGACGTAGCCGCCCGCCGCCTGCGCATTGAGCCATTCGCGCACGTAGCGCTCGGTCGTCTCGGTCCGCTTGGCGAGCTCGGTGGGGGTGATGGGACCGGAAGCCGCCATCGCCCGGTAGAGCCCAAGCTTGTCGCCGATGATGACCAGGGCCGCGCTCATTGCCGCCCCGACATCGGTGACCACCTTGCCCAGAAACTCTTGCAGTTTCGCGTCATTCACTTCAGTTGTCATGGCCTTCTCCTTCGGTGAGAGCGATCCCGCCTCGGGGACCGCCTTGTCGATGAGCCACCATCGCGCTCGCGCGTTGGACGGGCCGTTGGCATGGGCGTGGAAATTTGCGAAGGTGGGCCTGCGCAAAGCATGAAAGAGCCCGAAACGAGCGGCCGCAGCCTGGAGATCAGGCTTCTCGGGCGGCTCGAGGTGCTTCGCGACGGAAAGCCGACGCCACTGCCGACGTCGAAGAAATCGCGCGCCCTTTTGGCGTACCTCGTGGCCACCACGCGAGCACATCGACGCGAAAAACTATGTGAGCTGCTCTGGGACGCGCCCGACGATCCGCGCGCGTCGCTACGCTGGAGCCTGGCCAAGATCCGACCACTGGTCGATGACCAAGGCGTGACGCGTCTTTTGGGAGAGCGCGACGAGCTCGTATTCCAGCCCCACGGGGCGAGCGTCGACTGGTTCGTTTTGCGCGACGATCTCGCGCCATCGCCCGCGGTCGCTTCCATCGAGTCATTGCGCAGCGCCGCTGCTCGCTTTCGCGGCGACTTCCTGGAGGGGCTCGATCTGACCGGCTGCTACCGCTACCACGAGTGGTGGATCGCCGAGCGCGAGCGCGCGCGGGCCGTGCGGGTGGCCGTGCTTGGTCAGCTCATCGAGCGCGTCCGCGACACGCCGGACGAGGCGCTCGACTACGCGCGCCAGCTGCTCGCGCTCGATCCACTGTCCGAGGACTCGCACGTTCGCCTGATCCGATTGCTCGGCGGCATGGGGCGAACCCGCGAAGCGATCGCGCAGTACGAGCGCTGCAAGCGGGTGCTGGCGAGCGAGCTCGGAGCGCAGCCTTCGGCCGAGCTTCAGCTCGCTCGGATGAATCTGTCCGGCTCCCGCATGTCCGAGTCCCCTGCAAATCCCGCCGAATCTCTTGCAGCCGCCGCACGCGTCGAACCAGCCGCGCCCGCGCAGCCCTCCACGGCGGAGCCACGCTTGGGAGTGATCCCGTACGTGGGTCGCACGCGCGAGCTCGGCATCGCCGATGAGCTCGTCAGCCAGACCACGCGAGGCTTGGAGCACGGCGTCCTCGAGATCGTTGGCGAGCCCGGCATCGGAAAAACGCGTCTGCTCGAGGAGCTCTCCCGCCGGGTCACCGCTGCGGGAGGCGTGGTTCTCGCCGGACGCGCCTTCGAGGCCGAAGCGGTTCGTCCCTACGGACCGTGGATCGACGCGCTCCGGTCCGTTTCGCTTCCCGACATACCCGGCGCAGTCAGGGCCGATCTGCTTCCGCTTTTGCCCGAGCTCGCTTCATCGTTACCGGTAGCGGGAGATCGGAACCGGCTCTTATACGCCGTCACCCGGCTCCTTTCGAGTCTGGCTCCAGAGATCGGAGCCGTGGTGGTCATCCTCGACGACGTGCAGTGGT
>JBBSDY010000392.1:0-4787 GCA_038240245.1 Polyangiales bacterium | reverse complement strand
GGTGAAATCGACGCCGCCGTTCGTCGACTTGTACATGGTCGGATCGTTGCCGTAGCCATTGTTGGAATAGAGGATCGACGGGTTCGTGGGATCGATCAGCATCGCCCACTGGTCGCCGGTATCGAGCTTGGCGCCGTTCATGCCGGTGTTGACTTTGGTCCAGCTCGCACCGCAGTCCGTCGACTTCATGACGCCGGTGCCCCCGTTGCCGCCATTGGTCTTGTTGCCGGCGGAGGCGTAAACGCTCTGGTCTTGCTGCGCCACGACCACCGAGAGCACTTCCATGTTGGCAGGCATGGCGAATTGCGGCGGATCGATGAGCTCCCACTTTCCGACCTCGGGGAGAGAGCCGCAGTCGGTGACCACGATCGGAACGGTGCCGCCGCTGCCACCATGGCCCGCCGAGCCGCCCGAGCTCGAGCCACCCGCTTCGCCAGTGCCCGCGCCGGCGCTCCCTCCCGACGCGTTCGCGCCGCCGCTGCCCCCCGACGTGTTCGCGCTGCCGCTGCCACCCGCTGCGTTCGCGCTGCCGCTGATGCCGGCGGCCGTGCTTGCACCGCTCGAGCCGCTGCTTCCTCGACCTGAGCTGCCGCCGCTCGTTTGCGGATCAGAGCCGCCCTGCTCATCGCCATTCGGGTTCGAGTCAGCGCCGCATGCAGCCAGCAGCGCCATCAGAGGCACACCCACCCAGAGCATTTTGAACTGATTCATGTTGAGCAACAACTACCGTCCCGCGAGCTCACTATGTGTATTCTGAACGTCCTTTAGATGTATTCTAAAATTACGAATCTCCCATGCGCCCCCGCGGTCCTCGCAAACTCCCGCCCATTCTGGCTCCCCCGCCATCGTCATCGCGCACCCTCAGCATCGCGGCGGTGATCACGGCGTTCCAGGAGCTCCGGGCCACCGTTTCCGTCAATTCGAAGGGCAACTGGGGCACCTTGAATGTTGCGTCGCCGAACATGCTCGAATTCGAGGCCCAATACGGCAAGGAGCTCCAGCGCTGGCCGTACAATGATCGCATGATCGGGGAGGTTCAAAGGACGGGTCGTCCCAACGTCGGAGAGATCTTCGGCTTCTGCGACGTGTTCGTCCCGATCGAGCTCGGCACGGAGGCGGACTCGTTTCTGGTGGCAGGGCCCTTCGCTCGCACACGTCCGACCAGCGTCGAGATCGCCGATCGATGGCACGCGATCACCAATACCCGGGCGGACCTCGCCGACCCCGCATTTTCTCGCTATCTGGCGGTGACGCTCGACACGGCGACGCTCGACGGTTCGCTCCTCGCAACCTTCGAACGCTTGCTCGAATGTCTCGCGCTGCTCTTGCGCGGGCAGGGCGACGCCGAGAAACTCGCCACGGAAGTCACCTCATTGAACGCGGCGCTCCAGCTTGCACGGGCGAGCGAGCGACTCTGGGAGGCGGCGCGCGGAATGGTCGACGAGCGGACCAGTCATGTTTGGCGCACGCCGCTCAACCGCGATCCATTGAAACGACTCGGTCTGGCGCGTCCACCCGAACATGCGCTCGTCGGACTGCTCCGAGATCCAGGAAGAACGCTGGACCCCATCGCCGACGTGCTGCGTCGTCGCGCCTTTCAGAGAGCGGCGGCCGAATTCGCCTACCAACGCGGCGAGCTGGCGTGCGGGCAAGTGGCCGATCACGGCATCACATTGCTTTCGGGTTTCAAAGGCGGCTCGAGCCGCACTCGCTCGGTGCTGGTCGATCTAGCCACGCAGGCGACGACCCTGGCACGTCGCTTCGACTTCGGACTGTGCGTCGGCATCGCACCAGCGCAGGGTTCTGAATCGCTCGCCGCGCGTTACCGAGCCGCATTGGCCGCGGCCGAGCGAGCACTGAGGCGACGCGCGTCCCTGGCCTTCGCCGAGAATCGCCCGGAGACGTCGGCCGCACTCCTCACGCGCCTGCGAGCCCGACTCGCCGAGAGCGTGGAGAATCGCGAAAACGTCCTGCTAACTCGCTTCGAGCGTTACGCGGAGGCCGCCCTGGTGCATGCCAACTTTCGCATCGACGCGGTCGAGGCTCACCTGGAGTCGGGGCTCGAACGCCTGGCGGAGCCACTCTTGGCCTCGGGGCAACTCGACCGCAAGAGCTTCGAGGAGTGGTATCGCTCGGTCGAGCGCGCGCCGGGAGCCAACATCACCGTTGCGGCCGTCGTCGCGAGCTATCGCTCCGTGGTCGCCGACGTCGAACGCTCGATCTTGCAACCAACGGCGGCGCGCCAGGGCCGGAGCAAGCGACGAGCCATCGCCTTCATGCGCGCGAATCTGGGAAAGCCGCTCACCCTTCGACAGGTCTCACGCGTGGCAGGTTTCGCTCCCCATTACTTCTCGCGCCTCTTGAAAGCAGAGCAAGGTGTGGGCTTCGAGCTCTATCTACAAACCTTGCGGCTCGAGCACGCCAAGCAAACGCTCGCCGGCACGTCGCTGCCGATCGGGCGCGCGGCGGAGCTTTCGGGATTCAAGAGCCGCACGTATTTTCAGCGTGTTTTCAGGGAAACAGTGGGCATGACGCCCGTAGAATATCGAAAGCGCTCGTCGATATAGAGCCGTGTCGCTTCGTCGGCCCGTCATTGCCATGGGCAAAGCACACCCGGCCCTCACTGCCAGCGCCCGCAGGGATCACCCAGCCCAGAGCAACTCACTTCGTGTAGTCGTAACCCGCACTCATGATCGCATTGGGGGCGACGCTCGTGCTGCATTCCCAATGCGATAGGTAGAACGTCTTGGTCATTGCCGAATAGGTAACGCTGCCGGACTGATTGATCGAGAGCGAATAGGGAAGAGGCTCGCCGATGGGCGTGAAGCTGCCCCCGTGGTCGGCCGAGCGGAGCAGATGATCGGGGCCGACGACCACGATGGATGCATCCGGCAGCTCGATCGGCGTGATGCCCACGATCATCCCCGGGGCAGCGACGTTGGTCCAAGTCTCGCCCTGGTCGGTGCTCTTGCCGAAACCGCGGTCGAGCTGGATGGGCCAGTAGATCGTCCCATCGGAGGCATGTAGTGGAGCACCGAAGTGGCTCGCTTCGAGCTCCGAGGTTTTGGCCCAGGTCGCTCCAGAGTCGGTGGTGCGATAGAAGCCACAACCTTGTTCGCTCGAGTTGCAGACACCGATCACGTACGTTTTTGCATCGATCACCACTGGCGATTCTGAATTCGAAGTCTCTGCCGGCAGGTTGAGTCCGATGTTGGTCCAGGTGAGGCCTGCATTCGTCGATAGATAGACAGCTTGGTGTTGTCCGTGCGAACCGACCACGAGCGTCTTTCGCGCCGGATCTTGGAAGTCCACGCCGATGAGTTGCGACTCGGTCATGGTGCCGAGGCGCACGAACGTGAGTCCACCGTCGCGGGAGGTGTAGGCGCCACTTCCGTCGTGAAGCCCGGTTTCCCAGATCACCTCGGGATGGTCGGGATCGAAGAAGAGCGAGAAGGCATGGTTCTTCATCTGCACCGAGCCAGCACCGGTGCCGAGCGCGTTCCAAGTTCGGCCGCGGTCGCTGCTCGACCAAATGCCTTGCTCGACAACGGCGGCGATGACCGTGTCGGAGCACGGCTTGGCCGCTACTTTCCCCAGCGTGCCGCAAGCCGATGCCATGTTCGCAAGGTTACCCGTCGCGTTCACCCAAGCTGCGCTCGGCGCGGCATCGACCGGAGCTTGGGTGCATCCTGGCAATGGCGGACCATGGCCACTCGATCCACCACCGTCACCACCCAATCTGGCGCCGGCCCCGCCGCCGCTTCCGCCCGTGACCTCGCTACCCGCGGCACCCACGCTCGCTCCGCCTCCCGACGTGGCGCCAGCGCCAGCGCCAGCAGCGCTCGGGGCGGAGGTGCCCGCCGAATCCCCCCCGACCCCAACCTCCGCATTCGATTCAGTTTTGGCGGCCGCCCCGCATGCAGTGACCACGACGAACCACGGTAGACAGCTCCAGCGCATTGCCTTGCCCATTGCTACACCTTGAGAAACGGCAAAGCTTCGGACGTCTCGGCTCCGCTGAAGCCATAGCTCGGCACATCGATGCCCAAGGCACGCAGGATGGTGTAGTGCGTCCGGCAAAAGTTGCTCTGGGGATCGCGGATGTGCGATCCCGTATCGAGAGCGCCCCCCGCCTTGCCGGCGATGACAACGGGCATCTCCAAGGTACCGTGGTGGAAGCCCTCGCCGAACTCGGACGTCCCCAAGATGCACGAGCTATCGAGGAGCGTCTGCCCGTTGACGTCGACTTCCGCACTGAGCTTGTCGAGAACTTTGGCAAAAGCGGTCATGTGGTAGCGCGTCAAGGCCATCAGAATGTCGTGGTTGTTGGCGTGGGCAGCGTCGTGCGTTTGAATCGCCCCGGGCCCGTTCACCTGGCCCGCGGTGTTCATCGTGATGAGTGATCCGGGCGGCGTGAACATGATCGTAAACACGCGCGTGAGATCGCAGCGCAAGGCGGCCACCAGCACGTCGGTCATCGTGTCGAGCTTGTCCATGTTGTAGACCTCGCCCTTGTAGTCGGCCCCTCCCGTGTCGACGCCGAAGGGCCGCGCCGGGAAGGGAGCCGGCGCCGGTGGAACGGAGCACGCTCCTTGGCCTTTGCGCAGACGTTGCTCCATCGCGTTGAGATGGGTCAGGTGCTCGTCGATGCGTTGCCGATCCCGAGAGCCTAGCTTGCCCATGAGTCGTTTGGTGTCTTCGGCGACCGCGTCGAGCACGCTGACTCGACGCCCCACCTCTCCGGTGTCGGGCGGTATCGCGAATACGAAGTCGTAGAGCTGTTTCGG
>JBBSDY010000391.1:0-4792 GCA_038240245.1 Polyangiales bacterium | reverse complement strand
CTGTACAGCGCCACGCGCCCGCTGCACGAGCAGGCGGCGCAGTTTGCAGAGGCTCTGAAGCTGCCCCAGGTCTGTTGCTTGGTCCTTCCCTTGCGTGCATCTGTATGCTGTGTCCATTGTTCTGTTCTGCTCACGAGAGTGCATGCTGCAGCATGCTGGATTCATCCATACTTGAGTTTAAGTTTACGCACTGCTGACAAAGTCGCTGTTACCTGGTGCAGGCGCCGAGTCTCAACATTCCCAAGGGTGGGGCCGTCAGCTTCAGCGGGTCTCCTTCGCCAGCGGCCGTCAGCGGCTCGGCCGAGAGCCCCACTTCAACAGCGACCGGCGGCCCGGCGGCCGAATCGTCGTCGGTCGAGGGGGCGCTCGCCCAGAGCCAGGAGTTCAATCTGTACTACCTGCAGCTCCAAGAGCAGTTGGCGGCGGAAAACAGGGCGTACAGCGCCATGTCCAACGTGTTGAAGGCGCGCCACGACACCGTCAAGAACGCCATCGGGAACATTCGTTGAGGTTGTTCAAGAGTGCTATCGTTTTCGAGGAGAGCCCATGAGCATCGATCGCATCGGCAAGGGCAGCGGCGCGATTCCCGCGGCCGGCATCGAGCAGCCCAGCTCGTCTTCCGAGGTGTCCAAGACCGGGGCCGAGTTCAAGGTGCAGAAGAGCGACGCGGCCCAGGCCACGGCGCCAGCTCCCCTTGACCGGCTCCGTTCCGGCGAAATTTCCGTCTCTCAGTACCTTGACATCAAGGTGAGCGAGGCGACGTCGCACCTCCATCGGCGGCTCGGCACCGACCAGCTCGAGTTCATTCGCAACAGCCTGCGCGAGCAGATAGCGAGCGATCCCGTGCTCGTCGATCTCGTGAAGGCGAGCACGGGCTCCGCGCCGCCGCAAAACGAGTGACGCCTCGTCTCGCGCGTCGCGTCGTTCTGGGGACTGCCGCCGCGTTTGTGCTGGGCTGCACCAAGAGCGGGCCCAGGGCGAGCGAGGGCGTCGTCCCTGCCGCGAACCTGCCGCCTGCGCCCGCGGTCTCCACGCCGCCCGAGACGCCGGCCGAGACGCAGCTCGCGCGAGCCGCCACGGGCTTCGCCGAAAAGGAGCTGCTCTTCGAATCATCGCCGGTCGGTCGCGAGAAAGCGGTGGCGATCGTCCCGCGTTGGGGAAATCCCGGGCAACGATTTCCGGTGCTCGTTGCCTTGCACGGCCGTGGCGAATCGGTGCGCGGTGTCGATGTCGGGGCGCACGCATGGCTGCGCGACTACGAGCTCGGTCGCACCATCGAGCGGCTGCGCTCGCCGCCGCTCACCCGCGACGCTTTCCAAGGATTTGTCGACGAGCCACGTCTGGCTCGCATCAACGCATCGCTGGCCGAGCGCCCATTCCGCGGGCTCATCGTGGTGTGCCCCTGGGTTCCGGATCTGTTCACCGATCGCGACCGGACCAATCTCGATGCCGCGCTCCCCTACGGCCGATTCGTCGTCGAGCAGCTTTTGCCCCGGGTGCTCTCCGAGACGCCGGCGCTGGCCGAGCGCGAAGCCACTGGCATCGATGGCGTGAGCCTTGGCGGGCGGGTCGCGCTGGTCGTCGGATTGGCTCACGCCGACCGTTTCGGCGCGCTGGGCACCCTGCAGGCGGCCATTCAGGAAAGCGAGCCGGGCGCTCTCGCGCGTCGCGCCCGCGATGCTGTCGCCGACGCGCAAAAGCTTCGCCTTCGCATCGTCACCAGCGACAAGGACTACTTTCGGGCAGCGCTTGGTCAGCTTCATCTGGCGCTCGAGAGCGAGGGCGTCGAGCACGAGCACCTGGTGATTCCAGGCCCACACGACTACGCTTTCAACCGTGGTCCCGGTGGGGTCGAAATGCTGCTGTGGCACGATCGCGTTCTTCGCGGCGAGCCCGCGCTGTAGCCCGGGTCGGAGACTGTGGTGAGCGGTGGCGACCCTTCGATTTCTTCGTTCGCTCGATGCTTACGGCAAGAAAAATACTGCTGACGCATCGCGCTCCATCGGTGGCAAGGCCGCGCGTCTCGCCTGGTTGACGCGCCACGGCTTGCCCGTGCCCCGAGGGTGGGTGCTCGACATCAAGCCGTTCCGCGATCTGGTGTCGAGGCTTCCCGCGGGGTGCGATCCGCACGCGCTCTTGCGCCTGCGGTCGGGCATCGTGTTTCTCGAGCGAACCGCGCGTGCAAGGGCGTTCGTCCTCGGCGATCCGCTGCCCCCCGCCATCGAGAAGGACCTGGCTCTTCTGTGGGAGCTCGTCGAAAAGGACGCGCCGTGGGGTCTTGCCGTCCGATCGAGCGCAACGGGAGAAGACGATGACGTGACGTCGATGGCCGGCCTTGCGGCGACCGAGCTGGGCGTGCGTGGCGCGAGCGATCTCGGCGATGCCTTGCGCAAAGTTTGGGCCTCCACCTTGCTGCCGCGTGCTCTGACGTACCTGGCAGCGCACGGGGTGCGCGACGTGAGCATGGCGGTCGTCTTTCAGATCGTGGTGCCCGCCGACGCGGCAGGTGTTGCTTTCGCGGCGTCTCCGCCAGGCTCGTCGGGCCTTTTTCATCCGAGCGAGATGCTCGTCAACGCGGCATTTGGCCTGGGCGCTCCCGTGGTCGACGGTGTGGCGACGCCCGACGTCGTCAGGATCGATCGGGCCACGGGCGTGGTGCGCGAATACCTCGTTGCCGAAAAGCCACGCGCGCTGGTCGTCGGGGAAAAGGGGACGACGCTCGTCGCGATCGACCCCGACAAGTCGCGATCACCGGCGGTTTCCCCCGCGGCGCTCGCACGGCTCGCCGAGCTGGGCCGTGCCCTCGAGAAGCTCGAGCCGAAGCGCGCGATGGATCTGGAGTTCGTCATCGAGAAAGATCGCGTGTGGATCGTCCAGGCGCGTCCCGTGCTCGGCGGCGAGTTTCCCGAGGGCGGCGACGAGCAAACTGTGTGGTCGCGCGCCAATGTCGGTGAGGCGCTTCCCGGCGCGGCCACGCCGCTGACGTGGTCGATTGCGCGATCGTTTTCCGAGCGCGGCTTTCGCAAGGCGTTCGCGTCGCTCGGGTGCTCGGTCCCCCGCGGTGTTCACCTCGTGGGCAACGTGCACAGCCGTTTTTACCTCAACATGACGCTCTTCATGCGAATCGCGGCACAGGTGCCGGGGCTCGATCCGCGAACGCTGCTCGATCTCGGTGGAGGATCCGAAGTCGAAACGCTCGAGCGCCAAGTGGCGGGCATTTCGAAGCGCGGCTTCTACGCCCGGCTCCCGCTCACCGCGGCGCGCCTCTTGACCGAGCAGATGCGCCTGGGCAACGAGGTCGATCGTTTCGATGCGCACGCGCTCCGCATCCACCAGAATCTCGGGTCGATCGACTTCACGATCTTGCCCGACGATGCTCTCGCCACCACGCTGCAAGGCGCGCGAAAGCTCCTCGATCAATGCGGACAGCTCATGCTGTCGTGCGCAAGCGCCTCGCTCGTCAGCCACGTCGCCCTGAAGACCGTGCTTGCCAGGTCGATGCCCGCGGGCGCCGAACGCATTGCCCAGGCTCTTTCGGCGGGCGTGGGCGATCTGGAGAGCGCGCTTCCCGGGATGGCGCTTTCCCAGGTGGCAGCGATCGCGCGTCACGACGAGCCGGCGCGCCGTGCGCTCGAAGAAGGCTCGGTTCGCGCTGCCGTCGATCTGCCCGAGGGTCCCACCCGGCGCGCGCTCTCGCAGTTTCTCGCCACCTACGGCGATCGCGCCGTGCGCGAGGTCGAGCTGGCCGTGCCCCGCTGGCGAGAGGATCAAACGGTGCTGATCGGCATGCTGCGGGCCGCCCTGCGCACGGTCGATCCCGATGCCGAAGGCCAGCTCGAGAACGCACGTGCGAAGTCCGAGCGCGAGCTCTTGGCGCTGGAGAAACGCCTGTCGCTGGTGGAGATGTCTCTGGTGCGCGTGCTCATCGCCCGGGCGCAGCGGTTTGCTCGACTCCGAGAGCGCATGCGCGCGTGGGTGACGCGCGTCCTCGGGGTGCTTCGCGCGATCTCGCTCGAGATCGACCGACGGCTGGTTCGCGCCGATCCGACCGTCGGCCCGGGGGCCGTCTTTTTTTGCACCTACGAGGAGCTGCTCGGCGTGCTCTCGACTGCCCGCACCGATCTCGGCGAGCTGGTCAAGATGCGCCGTGCCGAGCTCACGCGCGATCAGGCCCGGCTCGATCCTCCCGTCAGCTTCGTGGGCCGGCCGCCTCCGGTCGTGCTGCCGCCGTCGAACGGCGTGGCACTCCGTGGGCTACCGGCGAGCGGCGGCGTCGTCGAAGGTCCGGCTCGTCTGCTCGGCGCAGGAGGGCTCGGTGCCGAGCTGCTCGTTCCGGGAGAAGTCCTGGTGGCGCGGACCACCGACATCGGTCTCTCGCCCCTTTTTCTGGTAGCGGCCGGCGTGGTCACCGAGCTCGGCGGCCCGCTGTCGCACGCGGCGCTGGTGGCCCGCGAGTACGGGGTGCCGGCCGTCGTCAACGTGCAGGGTGCAACGACCGCGATCAAGACGGGCGACATGGTGCGCGTCGATGGCGATCGCGGCGTGGTGGAGCGACTGCGCAAACCTGGTGACCGATCGTGAGCGCGCGTGTCGTGGCCATCGTTTGTCGCGAGGAAACGACGGTCGGCGCCGCCTTACGACGGCTTGGGGCCGGTGCTGACGACGCACTTCGCGAAGGACGCGTCTTCGTCGGTGCCCGCCGTGCCATCGGTCCGGCCGACGCCGTCGCCTCGGGTGACGAGGTCATCATGTACGCCGCGCGCGAAGCGGGTCCGGAAGCGCCGCGCATCTT
>JBBSDY010000390.1:0-4808 GCA_038240245.1 Polyangiales bacterium | reverse complement strand
GACCGGCCTCATGAAAGCGATCGCCGAGCTACGCGACATCGGCGGGTTGCCCGTCAAGGTCGACGAGGCAGAGTTCTCCGATGCGGAATCGCTTGCCAAACGATGCCGTACGGATAGGATCGCAGTCGTGTATCTCACCGTCGGGCTCGAGGTGGACACGCCGCGCATCGCGAGCGCCCTCGTCAACGTCGACGTCATGACGGTAGGCACCTCGGCTCGCCACGCCGCCAATGGCGCCGTGGTGGGCTTCGCCGTGGAAGAAGCGCGGCCCAGGCTCGTCATCAACCTCAAGCAGGCTGCCGCTCAGAACGTCAATTTCAAAGCCGAAGTGCTGGCCTTGGCGCGGCTCATCGAGTGATCCAAGGGTACCTTTCGTCATGCAGAACATCATCGTGATTGACGACTCGCAGACGGTGCGCGAGCAATTGAGCGAGATGCTCTGCGCGGCCGGCTTCGCCGTCATCGAGGCCGTCGACGGTCTCGAAGGCGCCAAGGCCGTTCGTGCTCACCCCGATGCTTCGCTGGCGATCTGCGATCTGCACATGCCGAGCATGAGCGGTCTCGAGCTGCTCGAGCTTTTGCACAACGAGGGGACCTCGACGGTGCCCTTCATGATGTTGACCACCGAAGCGCGCGGCGATCTCCTCGAGCGAGCGCGGGCTCTCGGGGCCAAGGGATGGATGGTCAAACCCTTCAAGCCCGCCATGCTCATTGCCGCGGTCAAGAAGCTGGCGCGAACCGCCCCGTGAGCTCAGGGAAGCCGTCCCTCGAGCACGACGCCCACGACGTTCAATTCCCCCGTGGCAGACTGCCACCAAAGTGGGCCTAGTCGTGGCACGCTCATTAGCAAGAGCGGGTCGCGTGAGAGGCCGACCGGTTGCGTCAAGAGCTGGGCTTCCCCGACCGCGAATCCCGAGACACCGCTGATGACTCCGCCCGTCGGGTGATGAAACCCGAATGCGACGACTGCGCCTAGGCCGGCAGAGACACCGAGGTTGAGCGCGTGCCACGGCCACGCTCTCCGTGCGATCTCATCTTCGGCAGCAGATGCCGCGATGGCCAGTACGGACGAAAGCCGCTGGCAAGGTGCAAGCTCCAAGGCCAGCGCCAGCTTGTCGGGCGCGCCCTCCACCTCGAGAGGCCAAAAGAAGGTGAAGCCCGTGGAGATGGCCGACGATACGCCGCCCGCGACGAGATCGGCGCGAATGTCGCGTGAGGTGAACGGGATGGCGGCAAGGGGACCCACCGTGGAAAGACCGTTGATCGCGGTCCAGACGTAGCGCCACTCTCGCGCGCGAGCGGCCTCGGTCGCCACCCTTTCGGTGATCTGCATCGTTGCGGCCGAGAGAGCGAACGCGCAGACGCCATGGGCGGCGAAGAGCAATTTCAAAAGGCTCCCGTGTCGACCGCGATCTCTTGCTTGGGTGCGACATCCCGCGGCGGCGCCGATCGCTGCATATCGCGCGTTCGCAAGTGGTAACGAATCCCCCGCCAGGTGACCCACGGATAGGCAACGACGCTGATGCAGACGAGGAAATGGATGACGTCGGCAACCGGTCGCAAGAGGCTCCACCAGCCGAGGTGAACGCCGTGTCGGCGCAGCAAGGCCCGGTCGATGAAAACCGTCGTGGCGGTGCGAACGAGCATGCTCAAAAGGACGATGGCCCACCCGAGCCCTGGAGCAAAGAAGGGCAGCGCCACGAGCGGCGCGACGGTGGGATTGAGCAGCAGCTCCGACCAGAATCCGGCGTTCACCTCGGTTCGGTGGCAAGCCAGCCAGCGCCGGTAGCGCGCGATCCATTCGGCGGGAGACTCTCGCCGGCTGCGATGAACGAGAATGAAGGGCGCGAGGCGAAGCTCGAATTTCGCGCGACGCAGGCGTCGCCCGAGCCGCGTATCATCTCCGATTGCGCCGGCGATCATCTCGATGCCCCCCGCCTGTTCGACGGCCGCGCGGCGCAAGACCATGAGCCCTCCTTCGAGAAACGGCACGGCTCCCAGGCGAGCGGCGCCGATGAGAAAGGCGTAAGCATCGGCGGTGAGCGTCAGCATCGAGATTCGTCCCAGGGGGCCGGGTGAATCCACCACACAATGAGCAAACACCGCGCCCACGGTGTCGTGGTCGAATCGCGACATGCACTCTGCGAGCGCCTCGGGATGCAGGGCGAGGTCCGAGTCGCAAAAGGCGACGAACCGCTCGGTCGACGATCGCCATGTCGCGATCATGCTGCGCGACTTGTCGGAGACGACGTCATCGTAGCCGTTCACGACGCGGCAAGACGCTCGGCTGGGATCGTCCAGACAGGCAGCGTGTGCCGCCGGCAGCCCGGGGTCGCCGTATGACGTGCACATGAACCGAACCTTGCAGGGCAGGTACGTTTGCTCCAGCAGCGTCGCATGCTTGCTACGAGCGTCATCATCGAGGCCACGGAAGGGACGAACGAGCAGGACTGGGCAACCTTTCGTCGCAGCGCTCGTCGCCGTCTTGCGAGGCCGGGTGGCAGCCGAAATCGCTGCCACGAGAAGCACGCTGTTCGTGACGATGGCCGCGACGATGGCCCATCCTTCGAGAAGCCACGACGTCATGCGGTAGCTCCGGACAGCCCGATCATTGCGTCTCGACCAAAGCTTCGCGGTGGTACTGCAGCATTGATCCGAGAGCGCCAACGAGACCGGATGCGCGCGGGTTGCCGTCGTGAAAGAGAACGATGTCCCCGCGCCTGGCTCCCCGTGCGCGACGCTCGAGCTGCGTGCTCGCTAGCCCCAGCCAGTCGCCGCTATCGAAGGACCAGAGCATCGTCCTGAGGGCGAGTCGCTGTGCCTCCTCGTAGAAGCGGTAGTCGCGCCGCCCGTAGGGCGGACGAACCAGCGTGGGAGTCGTCCCGGTGACACTGCCGATGGCATCCTGACAGCGCCCGAGTTGCTCACGGATCCGCCGTCGCGAACGAAGAGCGAGCGTCGTGTGATCCCAGCCGTGATTGCCCAGCTCGTGCCCTTCGGCGTGCATTCTACGAACGAGATGCGGAGCACGCGCGACGCGATCGCCGATGAGAAAAAAGGTCGCCCGGAGACCGTGCAGCGCCAGACAATCCAGGACTTGCGGTGTTCGTTCCGGATCGGGGCCATCGTCGAACGTCAGGTGCAAGCGTCGCGGAAGCCGCCAGACAGCGCCCGGGACGAGCCAGTCGTGAATCCCCGGCGAGGGCAAAAGCGTCGATGAGGCGAGGGTCAGGGTGCATCCCAGGCCGAAGCCGACCGCGGTAGAGAGCATGGAGGCGATGTCCTCGAGGGGCGCTGAGCAGCGAGCGGACACCCTGGATTCTCCGGGCGGCCCTGATTCTTCAAAAATTCGTTTGAAGGTATCTGGCGCGCGAGGACAATACGGGTGCAATGCTCGCGCCGCCGTGCAACGGACCCTCGATCGCTACCGAGGGAGTGCTGTCGTTCGACTGGCTCGACGCGGTAGACCACGTTCGCGACAGGATCCGCAAGGGCGTCGACCTGGATCGCTGTGCCGCGCTGCGTTTCGAAGCTGACGAGGCTGGTTTGCGGGTGTGCGTGACTACCTCCAATGGCAGAACGGCGATCAGAATGGTCACTGCTCCGCAGAAGCTCATCGCGACCGTCGAAGCGTTGACCGTGCTGCCCCCGACGCTGTCTTCCGCAGCCAGTTCACCCGATCCACACGAGGTGCCCGACAACGTCATCGACAAGCCTCGCGACGCCCCGCCCGTTTCGACGGCCCATGTCGAGGTCGGGGCAGGCGCCGCGGCACGACTGGCCGGAGGCCCGCTCTATGGCGGCGCCGGACTGGCCACCTTCGCCCAGCTTGCCTTGGACCGCTGGCTCATCGGCGTCTCTGCAAGGTGGGACTTCGCCGACGATACGCTCACCTTGGTCAGCCCATCTGGGTTCAATATGCAGACGTTCGAAGTCGGCGTCGGTCTCGGCCGACGCGCCCAGCTCGGCGACGTCAATTTCGATGCTGTGTTCGGGCCGGAGGTCGTCGTCGAGAATCAGGAGGCCGAGGGATCTGCTGACGGTCTCGGGGGGACGGCGAGCGACGTGCGCCTGGATTTGCTCGTTCGCATGTCGGTTCCGGGCGCCGGACACGCGCGCTTCTATGCTGGTGCCGACGCCGACGTCTCCCCTTCGAGGCTTCGGCGTACCAAGATGCTCGATCCCGGTTTGCCGGCATTGCCCGCCTGGAGCAGCGGCCTGCAAATCGGACTCATGTGGGGAGGCCGTTGACTCTGGCCCGCAGACATCCGGTCGGAACCGAGTCGGTCGACCTGACCGACGCCGAGGCGCTGCGACGCGTCGCGGAGGGCGAATCGAGCGCCCTTGCGCCGATCTACGATCGTCACCACGTCGCGCTGCGGAGGTTCGTCGCGCACGCGACGAACGATGCGCACGATGTCGACGACATGTTGCACGCAACGTTCTTGACGGCCGCCAAGGCCGCGCCTTCCTTCGACGGTCGTGAGAGCTGCCGGCCGTGGCTCTTTGGCATCGCGGTGCGCCTGCTGCAACGCCGGAAACGAACGCTGGCCCGCTGGTCGCGTGCCTTGCGCGAGCTCGCGGTTCGTCAGCAAGGCGTCCAGATCGATCCTCACCGAGAGCTCGCGGCTCGCGACGAACTGAATTCGCTGGCGGTCGCACTCAGTCGATTGAGCGAGCCAAAGCGGGTCGCCCTTTGCCTTGCCGAGATCGAGGGCCTGTCGTCGGACGAGATCGCCAGCGTGCTGCGAATTCCGGTGGGTACGGTTTGGACGCGTTTGCACCACGCGCGTCGCGATCTGCGCGAG
>JBBSDY010000389.1:0-4831 GCA_038240245.1 Polyangiales bacterium | reverse complement strand
CGCGCTCTTTCCGATCGCGCCGCGGCTGCCAGCAGCGACGTGGCCAAGATCGTGCGCGGGCTGCAGTCGAGTGCCCGTGACGCGGTCAGCGCCTCGACCGAGACGACGAAGGTGGCCGAGGATGGAGCGCGCCTGGCCGAAGAGGCCGACGCTGCCCTGGGGGTCATCCTGGGCGGTGTCGAGGAGATGAACCGCTCGGTCAAGGAGATCGATCGCGCGACGCAGGACCAAACCCAGGGCACGCAGTCGCTCGTGGCCGCCACGGCCCGGCTCAACGACGAGGCGAAGAACATCGCTCGCTCTGCGGCAGAGCAGACACAAGTGAGCCGGTCGCTGAGCAAGGGAGCCGCCGAGATGCGGCAGATGGCCAAACAGACGAAAGATGCGACCACCGAGCAAGCCCGCGCAGTCCGCGAGGTCCTCAGGGCCAATGGCCAGCTGGCCAGCGCGGCCACCAGTGTGAGTCGCGGTGCCCAGGAGCAGGCGGCCGGAGCCGCCCAGCTCGCCAAGGCCGCGGCGCGGATGCGAACGTTGACCCAGCAGACCACCACCGCCATTGTCGAGCAGACACGATCGCTGGCCCGTACCACCGAGGTAGCCAAAGAGACTGCTGGATCGGTGCAGCGTGTCGTATCTGGTTTGGCCGAGCAAGCGACGGGGGCGAGCGAGGTTGCTCGCGCCATGGATGATGCGCGAAAGCAGACTGCACACGCCGCCCGGGCTCTTGCCGAGCAGGCCAAGGCCGCCAAGCAGATCGAGATCGCGGCCCGAGGCGTGTCGAAGTCGTCGAGCGTCGTGACCACCGCGATGAACGAGCAAATCAAGGCGCTCGCCTCGCTGCTCAAGGAAGCAGACGACGTGCGTAAGTCAGCGCGCCAGACCGCTCAGGCTGTGGCCGATCAAAGCGATGACCTTGGTGGTGTCGCGTCGACGGCAGCGCGCCAGGCGTCCGCCTTCCAGGTCCTTTCGCGAACGGTGGTCGAGCAGCAAGCGGCAAGCGAAGAAATTGCAAAAGCGATGGTCGACGTCCGTGGCCGGGCCCGCGAAATGGCGAGCGGCGTCGCAAAACACACGAAGCTCGCAGCGGTCGTGGCGGCCGAGCTTGGTACCGTGGCCGCTGAGGTCGGAAAGTTGCGGCACGCGACGAGCGGGGCCGACGAGACCACATGAGTGTGAAGCGCGGACCGCTCGCGGTTTCCGATGTCGAGCAGGCAAGGCTGACGAATGTGGCGCGGCTCGCCTCCGAGGGGGCGGCGGCGATACCCGCGCTCTTGGCGATGCTCACCGATCCAAGCTGGATCGTTCGGCGCGAGGTCGTGGCGACCCTGGGTGCCATCGGCAGGCCGGCCACGCGCGTGCTGTGCGAGCTTCTGCTAACCAGTCGAGACAACGAAACACGAATCGCCGCCACCGTGGATGCGCTGGTGGCCAGCGCCGACGACGTGTTCGATGAAGTCGAGCAGCTTGCCACAGCTTCTGATCCCGCGGTGATTGCAGATTGCGCGCAGATCCTGGGCCGACGTAGAAGCACCCTAGCCGTGCCCCTTTTGACATCGCTGGTGGCGCACGCCAACGACAATGTCGCGGTCGCCGCCATCGAAGGTCTCGGCCGCATCGGCGGACGGAGCGCTGTCGATACGCTGCTCGCCGCCATCGAGAAGGGAAATTTTTTTCGCGTGTTTCCGGCGATCGACGTCCTCGGCCGCAGCGGAGATCCCCGCGCCATTGCTCCCTTGGCTGCGCTTTTGAAGGACCCGACCTACGCGCTCGAGGCGGCGCGCGCCCTCGGCAAGACGGGCGAGGCGACCGCCGTCGCCCCTCTCGCGGCGCTGCTCTTTCATCCGAGTGAGTCCACCGCTCGTGTTGCCGCCCTTGCGCTGCGCGAGCTGCAAATACGCCACGGTGAACGATATGGCTCCACCGAGGCTCCCGACGAGGCCTTGCGCCGGGCCGTTCCCGATTCGGGGGCTGTCGGTCGCTTGCTCCGTTGTCTGGCCAACGCCGATTCCCACGAGCAAGCGGCGATTGCGCTCGTGCTGGGTGTGGTGGGGGGCGACGCGGCCATCGCCGGTCTTCGAGGTTTGCTCGACGTTTCGGGGCCGGCCGCCGAGCTCGCCGCCGTTGCGTTGCGCAAGATGGGGTCGGACAGCGATCCGCAGGTACGCGACGCTCTTCTTCATGGCACCAGTGCACGCAGGTCGATTCTCCTACCCAGCATCGTGCGCGCTGCGGTCGCACCAGAGCTGATCGAGTGCCTTCGCGATCCCGATTCGCTGGTGCGTGCGCTGGCCTGTGACGCGCTGGCCCGAGTCGGAGCCGCGTCCAGGGTGTCGGCTCTGTTCCCGCTTCTCGAAGATGCGAATCCTCGCGTGGCCCAGGCCGCGATCGGGGCCATTCAGTCTCTTGGCAACGCCGAAACCAAACCCCTGGCCATCGCGGCCGCAAAACACGCGAGTCCCACAGTGCGACGAAATGCGCTTCGGGTCCTGGCCTATTTCGGCTTTTCGGAGGCGCTGCCTCTGTTTCTAGATGCCCTGAAAGACGACGACGCGAGAATGCGCGAGGCAGGGCTAGTTGGCCTGGCCTTCCTCGACGATCCACGGGCGCTCGAGGCCCTTCTCGCCGCCGCTCGAGCTCCGATCGGAAAGACGCGCAGCGCCGCCATGCGGGCCATCGGTCAGTGTTCCAAGCAAGACGCCCGGATTGCCGCTTACCTGCTCTCGGGCCTGAAGGACGTCGATCCCTGGGTGAGGTACTATGCGTGCCAGGCGCTGGGAAGGCTGGGGGTCGAGGGCGCGACCGAGTCGATCGCGGGCTTGTTGAGCGATCCCGCCGGTCAAGTTCGCGTCGCCGCCATCGAGGCGCTGTCTCATTTTCAAAGCGATACCGCCCTGGCGGCGCTCAAGGGGGCCGCCGAAAGCGGGGAAGCCGATGTCCAGCGCGCCGCCCTCATCGGTCTCGGGATCTCCAAGCGACCCGAGGCGCTTGCGGTCGTGCTTCGCGCTGCGCAGTCCTCTGATGCCTCCACCAGGTTGGTCGCCGTCTCGGCGCTGGCCGACAGTGGCTCTCCCCACGCTCTTCCGACGCTGACCTCGGCCGCGCGCGATCCCGATGAAAACGTGAGGGCCGCAGCGGCGGGTTTCCTTTCTGCCATTCCCACGCCCGATGGAACCGCCGTGCTCATCGAGCTGCTGAACGAGGCGTCCCTGCGCGAGCGCGCTATCTCGTTGCTCTCCTTGCCGAACGAGGGCCGCGTCACCGGGATCATGGCGGCCCTCGCGTCGGCCGATGACGAGCTGGCGCAGCTCTTGACCTCGGCCCTCGCCCGTCTGCGGACCCGCGATGCGAGCGAGGCCCTGTTGCACGCCATGTCGTTCGCGTCGGTTCCCGCTCGAAAAGCAGCGGCGACGGCGCTCGCCGCGTCGAGAACGCCGGAAGCTATTGCATCGCTTCGGTATGCTGCCGAGCGCGACGAAGATGCCCAAGTTCGTCAGATCTCGTCGGTGCTGCTCGGCCAGTAAAACATGGCCATTCTGCCAGCGTCGCCGCCAATCTTCGCGATCCTGAGCGCGCTGATCGAAGAATACGCCGGTTTGCACTATGGCTTGAACGAGCGCGACATTTTTCTCGACCGTGTCGCCAACCGTGCGCTCGAAGCAGGTTTCGAGTCGTTGCTCGACTACTACTATTTTCTTCGCTACGACCCGGCAGGCCCCGCCGAGCTCGAAAAGCTGATCGACGTTCTGGTCGTGAACGAGACGTTTTTCTTTCGCGAGATCGACCCGCTTCGCCTGGTAGTGGCGGAATTTTTGCTGCCCCTGGTACGCGAGGGCCGGCGGCCACGCGTGTGGTCGGCCGCGTGCGCGACCGGTGAAGAGCCGCTTACGCTGGCCATGCTTTTGGCCGAGGCTGGCATCCTGTCGCGCGTCGATATTGTGGCCAGCGATATCAGCACGCGCGCTCTTTCACGTGCCCGGTCGGGCCGTTTCGGGCCCCGCTCGCTGCGCGATGCGGCGGACCCAGGTCTCGTGGCACGCTGGATAAAGAACGACCCGTCGGGCGGTCTTACCGTTTCGTCCGATCTCTGCCAGGCCATCGACTGGAGGAGGCTCAACCTCTGTGAGCCCTCGAGCGCGTTGCAGGTGGGCCCTTGCGACGTCATTCTGTGCCGAAACGTGCTCATCTACTTTTCGGATGAGACATTGATCCAGGTTCTGCACAATCTGTCCGATGCACTGCGCGCCGATGGAGCTCTGCTGGTAGGCGTATCGGAGTCCCTGCTCCGTTTCGAGACGTTTCTCACGTGCGAGGAACGAAATCACGTCTTTTTCTATCGAAAGCTCGCATGACGACGAGCCAACGAATTCGGGTGCTCATCGTCGACGATTCTGCGTTCGCCCGAAAAGTGCTGCGCGAGGTGCTGAGCGCGGATACCGGCATCGAGGTCGTCGGCTTCGCGCGCGATGGCCTCGAGGCGCTCGAGTCGATTGGCGCTCTTCATCCCGATGTGGTGACTCTGGACCTGGTGATGCCGAACCTCGATGGAATCGGTGTGCTTCGCGAGCTTGCGGTGCTGGGCGCGAAATCGAGGGTAGTCGTGGTGAGCATTTCGGACGAGCAGAGCGAGCTCGTCGTCGAGGCGCTGCAGCTGGGCGCCGTCGAGCTCGTCAAGAAGCCCACCGCGCTCGCCACCGATCGACTCTTCGAGCTTTCGGGTGATCTGGTTCGAGCCGTTCGCAACGCGGCGGGCGCTCAATCGCCGCCATCGATGGCGACTGTCCCCCGGGTGCCGCCGCTGGCGGACCGAGACCTTGCCGTCAAGATCGTTGCT
>JBBSDY010000388.1:0-4832 GCA_038240245.1 Polyangiales bacterium | reverse complement strand
CAAGGTCGGTATCCCGAGCTCCCGCGAAAGGACGGGGGCGGTCAGGTGCGCGATCTCGAGCGTGACGTCTTTTTCCCGAAGGCCCGATGGTCCCATGGCTCCCGGATCGTTGCCTCCGTGACCGGCATCGAGAGCGATGCGCGAAACAGCACGCGGTGATCCGGCGGCGAAGCTCGCCTTGGACGGCGGATGCGTCGCCACGTCGATCACCACGCGGAAGGGCTCGGGCAAATAGAAGATGCGGCGATAGGCCTTACCGGCGAGATCGAGCACGATGCGTGTCGTCGTGTCGCCCGCGCGCGCAGACTGACGTACGCGCTCGACCAGTCCGCCCACGGCGACCTCGCGGTGCGGCGAGGGCTCGGTTCGCTCGAGGTCGACGAACAGACGAGGACCGGCGAGCTCGCCGACCCGGTAGGTCGCCGGACCGCTCAGGGTGACCACGAAGCTCGCGCCATCCCTCTATCCATAGGGCTCGATGTCAAAGACCATGACCACGCCCCCGCCGTTCGCCACGCTCGGCGTGACGACGACGCCCGCGTCATCCGTCGATACGCCCCCGGGCGACGCCGTGGGTGCAGCGGCCGGCGCGGTCTTCGCGCGTCGCGCATCGGTCTCTTGATCAAGCGTCGCGAGAACGTCCTTCGCCGGGCGGTAGGCAGCGATCACGCTGAGCGCTTCGGAGAATTGGCTTTCGCACGCCGCTCCCGCGAAGAGCCTCGCCGACGAATAGAGCTGTCGATAGAGGAGCGCAGGATCGTGCGCGTGCTCGGACGCCAGGACGGCGTGCGCAAAGGCTGCCTGGCATCCCTCGTCGGCGTTGCCCTCCGCGAGCGCGCTCTTCACGGTGGATGCGTAGATTTCGATGGCTTCGCGCGCGTCGGCGTCAGTGTGTCCCACTCGCCAGAGCCGCGTGCGCAGCTCGGCGGAGCGACGCGACAGGCGCAGCGCCCAGGCCACCGGACCGAGCCGAGTAGCACCGACCGCGAGCTGGTCGGAGAGCGCCACCACGTCGGCGCGCGGGGGCAGCTCGGTCGAGGCGGATAACCACGAAAGGGCGCGCGTTTCGAGCTCCGAGAGTCGCTCGACGCCCACTGGGGCAGAGCCCTTTTTTTCGTCAGGGACGCTCCTTTTGCAGCCATGGATGGCGACAAGCGCGAAAAAAAAGAGGAGGCTCGCACGCAAGGCGGCGCCTAGGTTACGATGAGCCGGTCCGGGTGCCCCCCCAGCGAGGTTCGACGTGTCCGAGATCAACAAGCCTGTCTACCAAGATCGCATCACCGGTGAGAACTTCCCCGACGCTCACGCGATGGTAAACCGCTACCTGGCGCGATTTGCCGAGCTGACCAAGCTCCCGCAGATCGAGCTCGACTCGGCCGGTCACGCCGATCTGCAGCGAGGATCGGTGGCGGTTGGCATCAACGTGCTCGAGCGCCAGGGTGTGCTCATGATCTTCGCGCCGGTGATGGACGTCCCGATCACGGGCCGCGAAGCTTTCTATCGAACGCTGCTCGACATGTCCTTCGTGGCGACCCAGGACGCCGCATTCGCCATCGACGGGCCACGCGACAAGGTGGTGCTGCGCTGCCTTCGCCGCCTGTCGGGGCTCGACTACGAGGAGTTCGAAGACCTGGTCGTCACCGTCGGACAGGTCGCCGATCACTTCGACGATCGCCTGGTCGCGGAGTACGGAACCTGACGCTATTTCAAGCCTTTGCCGAATGTTGGCCCGCGTGATAGTCGTAGTCTCTGGCAGGTGAGCAGGTGACCGAGAAAGCTCCCGATAGCGGCGCAGTGTCGCCCGAAGACGCCGAGCGGCTCGCCGAACGGTTCAAACCGTCATGGGAGGTCGACGAGGCCCCTTTTGCGGCCCCCGAGGGTCCGTCTGCGGCGCCCGTCGCGCCGCTCCCTGCCGCTCTCGTATCCCCCGCGCAGACGGTTCCCACCCTGCCCGCGCCGCCTTCCGATCCACCCGTGCCGACGCCGGCCGTCCCGGTGGCCGCCGCCGTCCCCGATACCGGCAGGGCAGCCATCAAAGCCAAGCACGCCCGGACGATGGTCGGTCTGGCGCCCCCGATGGCCGGTGGCTCTCCCGCTTCTCCCGCTTCTCCCGCCGCGCCACGCGGCGCCTCCGAGGCTGCGCCCAATGCGTTCGCGATGGCCGTGCCTCCCACGCCCTTGAGCCCGCCGGTCACGCCGAAGGGGCAAGACGGGCTACCGTCGGTCGTTCTTGCCCCGTCACTGGCTCCGCCCGTACCCGCCCGTCTGGCGGTGCACTCTTCGCAGACCCTGATCATTGCCAGGCCCGAAGACGATCTCGATTCGATCGAATTCAAGAAGCCCAGCAAGGCACCCCTGCTCATTGCGCTGGGGGTTCTCATCGCCGGCGGCATCGGGGCTTTCATCGTGTTTGGCCGCGGCAAGGACACGCCTGCACCCACGCCCACGCCCGTCGCCACCCAGGCTCCGGCGCCCACGCCCGAGCCTCCTCCGCCGCGGGTCGTGGCAGCGCCCGTTCCTCCCCCTCCCGCCGCCACGGCGCCCGAGCCGCCCCCTGCTCCGACGAAGGAGATCGCCGCAGCGAAGACACCAGTTGCCGCGGAGGAAGCTCCTCCCCCCGCCAAGACCCGCGAAGCACCGCAGGCGGCAAGCCCACCCAAACCGCCGCCTCCCGCGCCGAAGCCGGCGCCTGCCGCGCCCAAGCCGCCTCCCGCCAAACCCGCCGGGCAGGCCAAGCCGAGTGGCGGCGGTATCGTCCGGGACGTGCCATTTTGAGCCGATCTTGCTTCCAGATCCGCTATTGAGGGTTCGATGAGAACACGCTCATTTATCGCCGCACTGCTGCTGGCAGCCTCGAGCACTGCATTTCCCTGTCCCCCCGTTGCAGCGCAAGAGAAAGACGCCGTCACCGAGATGGCCAAGCGCCGCTTCCAGGAAGGCGTGAAGTTCTTCGATCAAAAGCGCTACGAAGAAGCGCGCGCGGCGTTCTTGCAAGCCTATGCGCTCAAGCATCACCCCGCCGTGCTTCTCAACCTTGCCCAGTGCGAGCTCCGAAGTGGTCATCATCTCGAAGCGGCGCGACACTTCACCGCCTATCTTCATGATCCGCCGGCCAATGGCACGGGCGGCGAGCGCTCGGATGCCGAAAAGGGCCTCGCATCGGCGCGCTCCAAGCTAGGTCGCATTCAAGTGTCGGTGGCTTCCGGAGCCGAGGTGTTGGTCGATGGCGAGGCCGTCGGACAATCGCCGTTGCCAGAAGCCGTCGACGCGGCGCCGGGAAATCACACCGTCGAGGCAAAGTTGGGCGGACGCACGGCGAGCACGAGCGTCACGGTGTCGGTCGGCAGATCCGCGAGCGCCTCGCTCTCGCTCGAGGGAGGCAGCGCGCCCGTCGCGCCCGTGCCGCCTCCGCCGGCGAGCAACCCACCACCTGCAGCGAGCCCATCCGAAACGCCCGAAGGGCCACCCCCTTCCGAGATGAGCGGCACTTCGACGACCGCGGACTCGAGCGCGCAGCTGTCCTCATCGGGGCGCCAGCCGTTCTTCACGTGGCTCGGGCACAATGGCGTGGGCATCCTCGGTGTCGGCCTGACCGGCATTGGCATCGGCATGTTCGCGGGTTTCAGCGTCGCCGGCAGCAAGGCCGGAGACAATGCCAACTCGGTTGCGGCGGCGATCCAGGACGAGATCGCCAAAGAGAAGAACGACCCGAACATCCGACTCATGCGCTCCAACGTCTGTGCCGATCCGGCCGTGCCGAGCTTCGAGAAGGCCTGCAGCGTGCTCAAGGATGACATCGACAAGCGAGACACCGACAAGAGCTTCGCAACGGCGGGCGCCGTCGTGGCCGTGGTCGGCCTGGTCACCACGGTGACCGCCTATCTCGTGACGAGCAAGACCCCGTCGAGCAAGGCCTCGACACCCGCGCCCAAGGTTGCCGCGGAAACGCCCAGCGTTGCGCTGGTGCCCGTCCTCGGCCCCCGCGAGAACGGCCTCACCATCCTCGGTCGCTTTTAGTACGACTGCCGCAGAATCTCTCTGCCCCATCGATCAAGGCGGATACGCAACGATCTCGAGCTTGCCGGCTTCGGGGCTGTCGGCAGGTCCACACGGATCGCTGCCGCGCGTCAGCACCGCAGCGTAACACTTGAGCGCGTCGCACCCCACCTCGGCGATGGTGTCTCCCGACGGACCGGCGTGGCCCACGCGCGCGTGCCCGCCGGCGGGATCGACCACCGCGAAACCCAGGCCGCCCCAGCGCACACCGGCATGCGCGCACGCCGAGTCCGCTCCGCGGGGCCAACCGATGACGAACATGCCCGCCGCCCAGCCGGAAAAAAAAGGACCTGGCTCGGCGCCGCATCGCCACGTTTCGATGCGCTCGGCAGGTCGAACGAGCTTCCCTGTTTCGACGTCGAAGATGGCGACCTCTGCCAGGGTGTCGTTGGCCTCGCCGCCGCGGCAGGCTTTCGCTCTGGGAACGCTGCGAAGCAGGAGAAGGCCGATCTTGCCGGAGTCGGGCTCGATGGCTTCGAGCGTCGCCTCGTCATCGGCTGCCAACATCACTTTCTGCCATCGGGTGGCGGCTTCGTCGGGTCGATAGATCGCCACCGCGATCGCTCTTGCCTCGAGGGCGACGAGCGCCAGGCGATCGTCCATCGCTGCCATCAGCATGTCGTCGGGGAGCTTCGACAGGGGTGGCTTGGGAATCGAAACGGGGCGAAACTCGGCCGCCGCGTCGTGCTCGCTGCGAGACCAGGCGATGACCCGTACCTGACCTTCGACGGTGCTCGTCAGAAACGCGCGGTGTCCACCGCAGACCAGCGTCATCT
>JBBSDY010000387.1:0-4852 GCA_038240245.1 Polyangiales bacterium | reverse complement strand
CGACGTCATCTTCTGCGACCTCATGATGCCCAATCTGACCGGAATGGAGGTCTTCGACGAGCTGATGCGACGGAGCCCCGAGATCGTCAAAAAGATCGTGTTCATGACCGGCGGCGCATTCAGTCCCGAGGTTCGAGAGTTCATCGCCCGCGTCCCCAACCGCTGCTTGCACAAGCCCTTTGACCCCGCCGAAACGCTACGGGATGCACTGGCGACGGGATCGCTGGGGTAGTGCTAAGCTCTCGCGCGTGATCGACCCGGCCCCAGTGCTTCTGGTGGCGCCAGAAGGAAACCATGCCCGACGCCGACGAGTTGTTGAAGGATCTCGAGCAACGCGGAATCACCAAGGCCAAGATTGGCGGGTTCGACGTCGACGGCATTCTGCGCGGTAAATACGTATCGATCGACAAGCTGAAATCGGCCATCCAGGGGGGCTTCGGCTTTTGCGATGTCATCTTCGGTTGGGACATCGCCGACGTTCTTTACGACAACGCCCAGGTCACCGGCTGGCACACGGGCTACCCCGACGCCCACGCCGTACTCGATCTCTCCACGCTTCGCCCCATTCCGTGGGAGCCCGGTGTGGTGGCCGTTCTTGCCGATTTTCGCGATGAGCACGGCGGCGCGCACCCGGCCTGCCCGCGGTCGCTTTTGCGAACCGTCCTGGCTCGCGCCGAGCACATGGGATATTCCGCGAAGTTCTCGGTGGAGTTCGAGTTCTTCCTCTTCAAGGAAACACCGAGCTCGCTGCACGAGAAGGGATTTCAGAAGCTCGAGTCGCTCTCCCCCGGCATGTTCGGATATTCGTGGGTGCGCGAGGGACAGAATGGCCCTCTCATGCGCGCCATTCTCGACGGCATGCGCGCGTTCGACATCGAGATCGAGGCCTTGCACACCGAGACCGGGCCCGGGGTCTACGAGGTCGCCATTCGC
Source organism: Polyangiales bacterium (assembly GCA_038240245.1). Classification (GTDB taxonomy): domain Bacteria; phylum Myxococcota_A; class Polyangia; order Polyangiales; family Polyangiaceae; genus DASWDH01. The sequence goes on along the minus strand of JBBSDY010000387.1, from coordinate 3,919 downwards.
TACGACGATTGTCTGCGCGCCGCCGACAAGGCCGCGCTCTTCAAGACGGCGATGAAACAGATCGCGTTCGACCATGGCCTCAGCGCCACCTTCATGGCCAAGTGGAATGCCGATCTGCCCGGCTCATCGGGCCACATTCACCAGAGCTTGTGGCGTGGTGGCAAGAATGCTTTCTCGGCGCCCGACGAGCCGAACGGCCTTTCCAAGGTGATGCGCCACTACGTCGCGGGGCAGGTCGAGCTGATGCCCGAGCTGACGGCGCTCTACTCGCCCACCATCAACAGCTACAAGCGCTACGTACCCGGCGTGTGGGCGCCTCTCACGGCGAGCTGGGGTTTCGAGAATCGAACCTGCGCCATTCGCGTGATCGGCGCCAAGGATGCCTACGCGACGCGGGTCGAGTACCGGCAGACGGCGGCCGACATCAATCCCTACATCGCCATGGCGACTTGCCTGGCTGCGGGCTTGCACGGCATCGAGCGCGAGCTCGACCCGCCTCCGCCCGCGAGCGGTGATGCCAGCAGAAGCGGCGAAGTGCACAAATCGTTGCCGCGCACCCTCTCCGACGCCACCAAGGCCCTCGCTTTCAGCAAGGTGGCCCGCGATATTCTCGGCGCGCCATTCGTCGATCACTACGTGCGAACGCGTGACTGGGAAGTGCGCCAGTACGAGCGCGCGGTCAGCGACTGGGAGCTCAAGCGGTACTTCGAGGCGATCTAGAGGACCACGCCAAGCCGGCGCGCTAAGCTCCCGGTCATGGCAAACCTTTCGATCTGGTCGTTTCCGACGAGGGTGGTGTTCGGCGACGGAGCGGTACGCGAGACGGGCACCGAGGCCAAACGGCTCGGTGCCAGCCGTGCGCTCGTGGTGACCGACAAGGGCGTGGTGTCGGCCGGCCTGGCCAGGGAGGTCGAGCAATCGCTGGCCGCGGCGGGCCGGGCGGTCAGCGGGTTCGCCGATGTCGATCCGAATCCCATCGAAAAAAATGTCCACGAGGGCGTGCGCGCGTTTCGTGAGGCGGGCGCCGATATCATCGTCGCGGTCGGAGGCGGCTCGCCCCTCGATGTGGGCAAGATCATCCGCCTGAAGGCGCGCCCCGGGGTGCACGAGCGGCCGCTCGTCGAGTACGATGACGCGACCGGAGGTGATGAGCACATCACCGCCAACGTTCCCCCCATGCTGGCGCTGCCCACGACGGCGGGGACGGGAAGCGAGGTCGGTCGCAGTGGCGTCGTCACGCTCGAAGCCAACCGGCGCAAGACGGTCATCTTCTCGCCCCACCTGATGGCCAATGCCGCCATTCTCGATCCCCGACTCACCGAGAGCATGCCGGCGCGTACGACCGCGGCGACCGGATTCGACGCGCTGACCCACTGTCTCGAGGCGTACGTCGCCAAGGGCGATCACCCCATGGCCGACGCGATTGCCCTTGGAGGATTGCGCCTCGTCGCCGAGAACCTCGTGCGAGCCGTGTCGACCCCCAAGGATCTCGAGGCCCGCGGCGCCATGATGAAGGCGGCGATGATGGGGGCCGTGGCCTTTCAAAAGGGGCTCGGAGCTTGCCACTCGCTCGCCCACCCGCTCTCCAACATCTGCGGGCTGCACCACGGGCTCGCGAACGCGCTCTGCTTGCCCGCAGTGGTCGATTTCAATGCCGGCGCCGCGGGCGCGCGCCTCGCCGACGTTGCGATGGCGCTCGGGGCCGAGGGGTCTACGCGCGCCCTGTCGGCCAAGCTGCGCGAGATGCAAAATGCAGTCGGGCTACCGGCCTCGCTCAGCGCGGCGGGTGTGAAGAGCGAGCACCTCGGGCCGCTTGCCGACGGTGCCATCGAAGACGCCTGCCATCGATCCAATCCTCGCTCCTGTACCCGAGCCGATCTCCTGGCACTGTACGAGGCATCGATGTGAGTCACCGATCGTGATCGGAATGTCGTGGTCCTTCGCGCGATGCGCCTGGGGTCCGGCATAGTTGGCGATCGGCACGCCGTTCGCAACGTACCTTGCGGTCCGACGACCTCTGCCCGAAGCGGCGGACGGCGGACAGGGTGATCCAAGGTGCGCAGATTAGCTTACCGTCACGTAAGTCACTTCGATCTCGGAGACAGGGCCCGCGAGCTCACGGCGCGCGCGCTTCGGCTGCAGCGCAAGGGCGATCTGCGCCGCGCGTCGCTCACCTTGCGCGAGGCGACCGCGCTCGACGAGTCCGACGCCGCGCGCTGGATGCTGTACGCGCACTTGCTCGTCGGGATGGGTCAGCGCGATGGCGCCGAACGCGCCATGCGGCAGTCTCTTTTCCTTCGCGAACAGCGGGGCGAGAAGAGGAAGGCCAACGTCGTTCGCAGACTCCTTCTCAACCTCGCGGGCTGCGCGAGCTAACCGTCTGACAATTCCGTGCAAGCGTGACGTCGGCGCCACGGTGCTGCGCGGACGGACCGTGCGGCGCGTGGTACAACTTGGCCGTTGACGCTTCGTGGCAAGCTCTCGCTCGTGCTCTCGTTGCTCGTGGCCCTTTCGATCGGGCTGACGGGCAGCATTCTCATCTACCAGTCCGCGCAGAACGCCCGCGCGCACGTGACCCGCGAGCACCAGCTACTCGCCGAAAACCGTGCCTTCGCCCTGCGCGACAACCTGGCCATTCTGGCGGGCGAGCTCGACCGTCTCACCTTGCTGCCGCAGGTCGATCCCACCGACGAGAACCCCGAGCCCGAAGAGCAGCTCCTCGAGAACGCCCACCATCACTCGGTGCTCTACAACACCGCCGTGCTGCTCGTCTCTGCCGACGGCGAGTGCATCGGGACCGTGCCCGACCGACCGGAGTTCAAGAATCGCAGCTTTCGCGATCGCAGTTGGTTTCAGGCGATCAAGAAGGCGACCTCCGGCGTCGTCTTCCATGTCGACGACGATCCCGCCTTCGGGCGCACGGTCAACATCGTTGCTCCGATCGTTCGCAAGAAAAAGTTCGTCGGCGCCGTGGTTGGAATCATTGCGCTCGATCAAGCCAACATCATCGTGCCCGATCTGCGCGATACGCTCCCACCACAGACCGAGGCGATCCTCGTCAACAAGGCTGGGCGGGTGATCTTTCCCACCAACCAGTCATCGGTCAACGCCGGCTCGCAGTGGGCGAACGTCGTTCAGGCAGCGTCGCTCGATGTGTCGGGGACGATGAGCGGCAAGGTCGATGGTGAGGATTCGCTCTTCGCGTTTGCTCCGGTGCAAGCGAAGACCGACTTCATCGTCGTGTTCCGCCGGCCCTGGCGGGTGCTCGTCCTCGATGTCGAGCACCAGGCCATGGTCCTCGCCGGGATCTCGCTCTTCAGTGTGCTGTTGGCGACGCTCGCCGCCGTATGGCTATCGCGCTATCTGACTCGTCCGCTCGAGCTGCTCAGCGCCCGCGCTGCTCGCATTGCCACGGGGCAGCACGGCCCGTTGGCCGATGTGGGAAGGATGGTGGGGGGCGACGAGCTCGGCGCGCTGGTGCAGGATTTTCTGGAGATGGAAAAGGCGGTGCAGCAGCGCGACCGCGACCTGCGCGAATCTGCCAACCTACTCGAGCAGCGGGTGGCAGAACGAACGGCCCTGCTCGAAGTCACCCAAAAGGCGCTGGTCGAGGCCGAACGCTTCGCCGCCATGGGCAAGACGTCGGCAGCGATTGCGCACGAGCTGAAGAACGCCTTGAACGGCCTGGGTATGGCCGTGGAGCTCATCGTCGAAAGCCCCCAGAATCCTCGGGTCGGCCGCCTGAGGACCCAGGTGCTCTCGGAGATCGACCGCCTGCGCGACGTGGTCGATTCGCTTTCGTCTTTTTCGCATTCGCCACGCATCGACAAGAAGGTCGAAAATCTGACCAGCGTGGTGCGCCGAGCCGTCGATCTCTTGGCCGATCTCATTGCCGACCGGGGCGCCGAGGTCATCGTCG
>JBBSDY010000386.1:0-4868 GCA_038240245.1 Polyangiales bacterium | reverse complement strand
TCGCGCCGCTCGTTCCTGCGAAAAACCGCTGGGTGCACCCGCACGCCTCGTGGGCTCTCGCCGGTGTCCTTGCCGATCTCGCGCCGACGGATGCTCTGCAAGGTCGTGATCGCGCCCTGATCGATCCGACAGCCGAGATAGCCGAAGACGTTGCGATCGGCCCTGGCTCGGTGATCATGGCCGGCGTTCGCATCGGCGCGGGATCGATCATCGAGCCCCACGCCGTCATCTATCCCCGGGTGCGGATGGGCGCTCGGGTCGTCGTGGGCGCAGGCGCCGTCCTTGGACGCCCTGGTTTCGGGTGGGCATCGGGCCCCGGTGGCGACGTCCGCCGCATCCCGCAGCTCGGCGGTGTATGGATCGACGATGATGTCGAGATAGGCCCGCTTGCCACGATCGACGCGGGAACGCTGGGGGCCACCGTCTTGCGGCGCGGCGTTCGCCTCGACGCCCACGTTCACGTTGGCCACAACGTCGAGCTCGGCGAGGGTACGGTGGTGGCGGCGCAAAGCGGCTTCGCCGGATCGGTCAAGATTGGCGCTGGTGTACGCATCGGTGGTCAGGCAGGCGTTGCCGACCACGTGCGTGTGGGTGACGGCGCCCAGATCGCCGCCAAGGCTGGAGTCATTGGTGATGTCCCCGCAGGCGTGGTCGTGGCAGGATACCCTGCGGTGGGTCGCGCTCGCTGGCTGCGGGGCGTGGCGCGCATGCTGAGCCTGGGAGGCAAACGTCGCTAGGCAGCTCGCGGGACGGACGGTCGACGCGGGGATCAAGGAGCACCAGTTGAACGAACGAATCACCCTCGACATCAACCAGATCCTTCAGGTTCTTCCGCATCGTTTTCCATTCGTCATGGTCGATCGGGTGACCCACGTCGTGCCCAACGAGACCATCGACGGGCACAAGAGCGTGGCCATCAACGAGCCCTGGTTCCAGGGGCACTTCCCCAGGCGCCCGATCATGCCGGGTGTTCTGATTCTCGAGGCCCTCGCCCAGATCGGCGGCATCCTGGCTTACGTTTCCGAGCCTTTCGATGCCGAGACCAGCCTCATGTATTTTTTGGGCATCGACAAGGCCAAGTTCCGCCATCCGGTGGTGCCCGGCGACCGCCTCGATCTGCACGTCAAGGTGATGCATCACCGCTCCAACGTCTGGAAGCTCCATGGCGAGGCCAGCGTCGACGGCACGTTGTGCGCGCAGGGGGAGCTGCTCGCGTCGATCGTCGATCGCGCGCCTTAGTAGAATGCAGCAACGTTGCGGCGCGGTGGGACCGTCCCGTCTGCCAGCCCCGCCTCGCTGGACCTCATGCCGCGTGCTCCGCGAACATGAGTCAAAGCGTCGCGACAAGCTTCACTGAACTCGCATTCCGATAGGCCGGGGTGGGCGCGCTGAAATGGTGCGCATGGCGTGTGCGCTGACCGCCAGGCCCTACGTCGACGTCTTCTCGACTTTCGGCGAGGCCGCCCAGGCCGTGAGCGGGAACAATCCGTTCTTCGTGGAGACGACGACGTCGTGACGCGTGTACAGGCGCTGGCGATCATGCATCACGCAGCCGAGCACACACCGTCCTGGCCGAGCGATCCGGATCGCTTGACCGAGGCCCTTGCCGTGGCGATGGGCGGGCACATCGGCAAGCTTGCCTCCGCGGGCTTTGAGCCGCGATTCTTTCGGTAGATAAGCTGCCCCGAGGAGTCGGTTCGGGGTTCCCCACCGCGCACCATCACGGCGGTACCGGCGCAGGCCGTCACCGGGGGAGCATCCATCGGTGAAACGCAACGATTGGGACGGTGGGCCCTACGAGCATGGGCCGACCGACACAAAAATCTGCACGCCCCGCTCGAAATCGTCCGGACGCGGAGACGATTCAAGGTTCTTGCACACTCGTGGCAAGATCGGGGCAGGCGGGGGGCGCTCGAGCAGCTACGAAGTGGGTAGAACTACCCACGTTGCTCCTGGCGAAATGGGGAGTTCCCCCGAGGCGACGTGCGCGGCGCTGCGATAGGTTCGATTCGAGAGCGAACTCTCTCATTCAGGAGCCAACATGATCAACGCTCATCGCAACCCGCAATCAGCATCGGCACGACCACTCGGCGGCGATGCCGTGACCCCCGAAGGCGTCGTTCGTCGTCTGATCAACGAGGCCTTCAGTGAGGGCCGACTGGACGTCTGCGATGAGCTCATCGCAGACGAAATCGTCGAGCACCAGGACTATGGCCCCAACCACGCCGCCGGCGCCGCCGGGGCGAGAGCAGTCGTGGCGTCGTTACGGCGCGCATTCTCGGACTTCAAGCTGACGATCGAGAACCTCGTGGTGGACGGCGACACAGTGTGGACACGCAACGTAGCGACGGGCACGAACGACGGCCCTTACATGGGTCACCCGCCGACCGGACGACGGTTCCGCATCTACATCTTCGACGTGCTGCGGGTCGTCGAAGGCCGCGTCGTCGAACACTGGGGCGTCCCCGATCGGCTTGGCGTGCTGTTTCAGCTCGGCACCGTCGCCCCACCGGCCAGACGCGCCTAACCACGCAGCGGTCACGTCGGCTGCAAACGCGACCTTCTACCCCTAGAATTCCTGCGCCCAGCTGGCGGCGGAGCGGACCGACGGATCCGAGGAACCATCCGTGCCCTTTCACTCGAACCGAGCGTCGCCACAAGCGGGAGGAGGCCAATCTACTGCAGCGGCAGTATCAGCTTAAGCTTAGCTATTAGCTATAGCTAGGCGGCACCCGATTGGATAGGGTCCTTCGCGTGTTGACCGCCTTTGCCGTCGTTTCGATGGTTCTCACCGTGGTCCTTGCTTTACTCGTGTTTTTCGAGCCGGGGCTAGCTTACAGCGTTTCTCCGGCCGAAGAGCCGCTTACGTCGCAAGAATTCTTGCACCAGCTCGGCGCTCTGGCCGACTCGCAGATCAGAGGCTGTACGACGGCTGAAGTGCTCACCAATGGAGTGGCTTTCTACGAGTCTGAGCTCGCGGCGCTGCGCGCGGCAAAGCGCAGCATTCACATCGAGCTATTCATCTTCCACCCCAGCGCCATGGGAAATCGCTTTCTCGAAGTGCTGGTCGCGCGAGCGAGGGCCAACGTCGAGATCAAGATCGTTCTCGACGCCATCGGTAGCCTGCCCGCGCCGGACACCTATTTCGCCGATCTCCGGGCCGCTGGAGGACGCGTCGTTTGGTACCAGCCGATTCGGTGGTACACGCTCAAACGGCTCAATAACCGCACGCATCGTGACGTCATCGTCGTGGATGGCGAGGTAGGCTTCATCGGAGGAGCAGGGATCGACGATCGGTGGATCCACCCGAAGCGCGAGCTTGCTTGGCGTGACACGATGGTACGAGTCGAAGGGCCCGTCGTCGCCGGCCTTCAAACGACGTTCGCCGAGAATTGGCTCGAATCCACGGGCGAGATTCTGTGGGGCGCAGGCTACTTTCCCTCGCCTCCCGAGATGCCTCTGGTTGCTGGTAGCCAAGCCATGACGGGACTGACCGTCATCAGCACGCCCACCCCAGGACGCTCCACCCGAGCGCGGCTCGTGTTCCAAGTACTCCTGGCCTCGGCCCGCACTTCGATCCAAATCACTTCACCCTATTTCGTGCCCGACCGGAGCGCCCGCGCCGAACTCGTTAAGGCCAATCAACGCGGCGTCAAGGTGACGATTGTCACCAACGGCGAGAAGAACAACCACTCCGTTGCGCGCCGCGCGAGCCGCCGTATCTACGGCGAGCTACTTCGCGCGGGAGTCGAGATTCACGAGTATCAGCCGGGCATGATCCACACCAAATCGCTCGTCGTCGATGGGGCATGGGCCGTCGTCGGGTCAACGAATTTCGACAACCGCTCTTTTGCACTGAACGATGAGGTCAACCTCGTCATGATGAACGAAGAGGTGGCCGGGAGACTCGTGGAGGATTTTGCACAAGACCTCCGGGCCTGCAGACAAGTGTCCTATGAAGAGTGGCGCCGGCGACCCTTGCACGAGCGAGCGCTTGCGATGCTGGGGGTCTTGCTCGACCGACAGCAATAGTGGAGACCGAGGCGGTACTACCCTAAAATCGGGCGGTGCCTACCACGCATCCTACGAACGGTTTCTCGCGCTCGGGCTCGCTAGTCTGTCAGGCTGTGTGGTCATCTCGGGGCCCCCTCCATGCGAGGCTGCTCGTTCACCCTTTGGAGCGTCCGCGCTGCTCGAGCGGCGCGCACAGAAGGCCGACAATCGGGAGGTGCGCCGGGAAAAGCGAGTCGACCGGGACGAGAGGAAGCTCGAGCGGCGCGAGCAGCGGCGTGCGCACTGAGTTGCGCTTTCGCCGAAGGGGCGATTCTCGGAGTCGCTTCGTGGTGAACGGGTCCGGAGACCCGCACTCAATTCACGCGAACGATGACACCGCAGTTCACGAAGGTGAGATTCGTGTCGATGCATCTGCACCGGGTGTTGCCCTCCCAAATCGATTGCCAACTTGTTGTTGATGAAAACCCGGACATCGTCGCCACCGGTGAAGCTGAAGTATTGCCGCCATTGGATCGGAAAGACGCGTGGCTATCGCTCGTGAAGCTGAAGTTGTTGGTTCATGCCCTCGTTGCCCCACCCTGCACCTCGGCCGGATCATCGAGCGGGAAATACATGGTGCTATCAAATGTGAAGACGTTGCCGTTCGGCTCAACGACCAGATAAACGAGGGCTGGTTGACCGCAGGGACGTTTCGATACCACTGTCGAAGTTGCGGAACTCGTGGCAAGCCAACGACGAGATCACTGCCGGTCACACTTGAGGGCTCGCGATGGCTGGCGCGGCGATAGAAGCGGGACAAGAATCCGAGTCGAAGCGAAGGCGCGAGCCCCGGGCCATCATGGTGGCCGAGGAGC
>JBBSDY010000385.1:0-4878 GCA_038240245.1 Polyangiales bacterium | reverse complement strand
GCGCTGCAGGCGATGGACCCGGCGAAGGTGTCCAACCACGACATGGTGGGCACCGTGACATCGCCCGGCAATTGTCAGGTCTGTCACTCGCAGATCAACCCCATCGGGTTCGGCCTCGAGACGTTCAGTCCCATCGGGATCAAAGAGGCCAAACAGAATTACGTCGCCGACGACGGGCACTATGGGCCGCAACTCCTCGCTTCGTTCGATCTGCCCGCCGCCCAGAAGGCCAACATCTCGGGGGTCGAAGTGACGATCAACGCGCCTTCCGATTTGACGCAGGCGCTCGGCGATAGCAACAACGCTCGCGGTTGCCTGGTGACGCGGTTCTTTCGCGCGGTGCAGGCCAGGTCGGAGGTCGACTCGGACGCCTGCGCCCTCAGCGAGCCCACCGCCCTTTTGACCCAGGATGGGTCCATTCTCGACGGGCTGGTGCGAGCCGTCGTCAACGACGACATCTTCTGGAGGAAATCACAGTGAAGATCAATCCACGAACGCGCCGCGCTTTTCTGCAGGGGCTCGCCGGGGCGACGCTGCCGCTTCCGTTCCTGTCGTCGTTGTTCCCCGACAACGTCCTGGCGGCAACTCCGGCGCAAGCTCGCTTCGTCTTCATCGGCAATTATTTCGGCCGGGACATCGATTTTTGGTACCCCAAAGACGATCCCACCACGCCGTCTGCCGATGGCGTTCTTACCTCCAAGCTCTCCGACATCGTGGGCGACCTCTCGTACTCGCTGGGGCCAGCCTTCGATTCGATTCGCAACAAGATGTCCATCGTCCGGGGCCTCGACGGGATCGAGGCCGACAATGGTCACCAGTGGTCGATGCCGCTCACGGCGAGCGGGACGTTGAACGGTTCACCCTCGTTTGGCTATTCGATCGATGCCGTGCTCGAGGAGAGCAAGCGGTTCAACGCCTCGCTCACGCGGGTGGGGGCGTTGCGAACGACGGCGAGCGACTCGGCCGCCGACTCCTCTTTCTCGTTCAGCTCCAAGGGAGCTTTTGGGCAGGCTCTCCAGACAGAGTGGAGCCCCCAGGCCGTCTACGACAAGTACTTCAACCCGACGGCGCTTGAGGTCGCCTCGGTCGCCAACGCGCGCAAGCTGCGGGTCTCCAATCAGGTGATGGAGGACTTCAAGAAGCTCTATGGCTCCACGGCGATCGCCCAGAGCGACAAGGCCCGTCTCGACAACTACATGACGCTCCTCACGTCGGTCGAGGCTCGCCTCGGAGTCGACGCGCCAGCGTGCGGAAAGGCCAAGGCGACCACCGGCAAGCTCGTGGATGCGGAATCACTGCAGTCGGCGATGATTGACCTCGAGGTGGCCGCCCTCGCGTGTGGAATCACCAACGTGGTCATGCATTCCGTTCGCCAGGTGAGCTCGAGCATCGAGGTCAACAACGAGGCGGCGCACTCCGCCGCGCACAACAACGGCGCCAAGCTCGCCGACGAGGATAAATCCGTCTCGCAACACGCCTATTACACGCGCTGGGTGATGACCCGCGTGGCCGAGCTCATGACCAAGCTCGATGCCATCGACGATGGCGCCGGAAAGACGCTGCTCGACAACAGCTTCGTTCTGTACGGCAACGGCGAGTCGCGCGGATTTCATACGTTCTACGACATGCCGGTGGTCATCGGAGGCGGCCAGGGCAAGATCAAGACCGGCTATTATATCGACTATCGGCCGCGGCCCCTCAATGTCGTCGACAGCGGGCAGCACCTCATCGCGGGTCGCCCCTACAACAACCTGCTCGTCACCTTGTTCAAGGCGATGGGCTTTCCGGCGGCCGAATACCAAAAATTCGGGCAACCTGGTTTCGGAAGCTACGGCGGGTACAAGTCGTCGCTGGCATCCCACTATGGGCCATTTTTGGCCAAGCCCGACGACGCGCTGCCATTTCTCTCTACCGGCTGAGCATTCAAAGCGGCGCGGTCAACTCCAGGCCGATGAAGGGCCGAAAGCGGTAGGGAACGAACACCGTTTCACGAACGCTGGCGCGCTCGAGCACGTATTTGACGAGCGCCAGATCGAGATCGCCGCCCGCGATCGCCGAGACCGTCCATCCGCCGCGCAGACGGTATCCCATCGCCGCCGCGGCGCGAGCGATACCATCGGTCACCCAAAAGGCCTGCACGGGCGTCGCGTCCGCCGGGCTCTCGCGCAGTGGAGCGACTCTCGAGAAGTCCACCCCGCCGCCCAGACCCGCCGCGAGCCTCCATCCCGCCCCGAGATCGACACCGGCCCATGCATCGATGCGGGCACCGATTCTCGTCACCCGGGCGCCGAGCTCGGCCCCGCGCGCTTCGAAAGGAAATCGGTAAAAGGCGCCCAGATCCACGGCGACGTGCCCACGGGCGAGCTCGAGGCCCAACGTCGGTCCGTGCGACAGCGCGCCTGGGCCCATCCACTGCGCTTCGTAAGAGCCGAAGGCGTGCAGGTACCTGGCGCGCTTCGCGCGGCTGGGTTTGACGACGTCGGGTTCGGGCTCGGGCGCTCGCTTCGGCGGAGCTTCGAGCGAAGCCGCGTATTCGTCCCGCCGCACGCCAATGTCCACGCCGGCGAGGATCGAGTCGACCGAGCTGCGGGCGATGTAAACGAGCTGCTCGACCGCGACATCGTCCAGGCCCCGCGCCAGGGCAAAATCGCGGGTGTAGATTCTTTCGTGGCGCCCGTCGGTCACGTAGATCGGCACGTGCGCAATGCTGCCCAGATCGAACCACAGCGTGGCAAGCATCGGCGGGGCGTCGGCGGGCACCTGGAGCACGGCCGCGGCGTCGATCTGCGGCGGGTGCTCGAAGCGCAACGCAACTCCGAGTCGCCGGAAGGGATCGGCCAGGGCGCCCTCGAGCAGGGCGATGTCATGCTCGGATCCCGCGACGAGAACGGTCACCACCTGCGCGGCGCGCGCCGCCGGCGGGGCTTCACCTGGCTGAGCGAACGCCCTACCCGCGGTGAGACACGCGATCGCTGTTACCCAAAACCCGTGGGCACGTCGGAAAGTCACGAAGCCGGCGGTCAGTGTAGCTCAGCGAGCCGAGCCTTGGCGCGCGCGGCGTGCACCGACTTCGGAAACTGCTCGAGGAGCGTCTGCCAGGTACGGCGCTCGTCCGCCGTCCGTCCGAGTCGCTGCAGGGCGCTGGCCTTTCCGGCCAGCACGTCGACCAGCAGGGGCCCGCCGCGCCCGATGTAGTGATCGAACTGTCCCAGCGCTTCTTGCGGACTACCGTGCTCCATCATGAGCGAGCCGAGAGTCGCATAGGATTGCTCGGCCTCGGGCGATCCAGGGAACATGCGCTCGACCTTTCGATACGTGGCGATCGCTTGCGAATCGCTCCCTGTGCGGCGAAGATCATTGGCTTCGGCGAAGACCTGAGCCGGCGTCTCGCGGCCCTCGGGTGCGGGCAAAGTCCGCGCCTTGGACCGGTCGGGATTGGGCGCCGGATCGACGGGCTCGGCGGGCGCTTGCAGATCGGCACCGCGAGCGGTGGTCGTCTCGGTGGCGGGCCTGATGGCAGCGCCTTGGGCCGTCGTGTCGCTCGACTGCGCGGGCGGCGGCGCGCGCAGCCCGCGCCAGTAAGCGGCGCCTGCCGCGCCGGCCACGAGAACGGCAGCGGCGGCCAGCAGCCACACGCCGCGCAAAGGACGCCCTCGGGCCCCACCGGACAGGGCGCTCATGGCGCGCGAGACGGCGAGCTCGTTCTTCAACCTGTCATCGACAGATGGCTCGAGCACACGGTGCACCGCTGGATCGTGAGCGATCCGGCTTAGTAGGTCATCGCGGGGCTCTTCGAGATCCATCAGGTGTTGCCTCCGAAAGCCGCGCGGAGCACGGCATCGCGTTCGATGTGGCGGCGTAGAGCATCCTTGCCTAGCCTGAGCCGCGTTTTGACGGTATTGAGCGGCACGTCGCAGATCGACGCGATCTCGTGCATCGAAAAATCGAGCATGATGCGCAGGGTGAGCGCTTCCGATTGCTCGCGGGGTAGCTTGGCGAGCGCGCGCTCGAGAGCCTTGCGGCGCTGGGTCAAGATGGCTTCTTCGGAGGGCGACGACGAGGCGGAGTCGGTGGTTTCCTCGACCTGCCCGGTGAGGCGGAACCGGTCTCGCCACTTGATCGAGCGTTTCTTGGTGTGCAGCGTCGCCCGAAAGGCAATGCGGACGGCATAGTGCGTGATGTCGCCATCGAATCGGTAGCTGGGAAGCGCTTGCACGAACGCGACCAGCGACTCCTGGATGGTGTCTTCGAGGTCGGCGTGTTGGGGCCCCAGAATTCCCTTGCACGTTCGGCGAACGGCCGGCACGATCTCGCGCAACAACGAACGCGTTGCCTGGCTGTCGCCGTCGCGCGCGAGGTGCGCCAGCGTGTTGAGATCCGCGGACGCGTCGCGGGCGCCAGCGTCCTCGGGGGGCGGACCGCTTTCCAGCCTGTGAACCTGCGCCACCATTCTTTGCGACCGATCGATGATACCCAATCGAGGTGTGTAAGCGAGCGCGATGCAGACTCCATCGGGCCTGGAGCTCGCCGGTGTCGATTTGTGGACCCATTTGCCCCCGTCGCGTCCCTTACTGATGCCATGGCTCGATTCAACCGGTTGACCTCGATGCTTGCGGGCAAGCTTGGCGGAGCGGTCGTGCTGACGGTAGCGTGCGCGCTGGCTGCTTGTGGGGATAGCGGCGCCGAGAATACGCTCGGTGGCGGTAACGGTGGCGGCGCGGCCGGTGCTGGAGTCGTCGTTGGCAGCGGTGGATCGGCGGGCAGCGCGGTCACGGCCGGCTCGGGGGGGGGCGCGCTCGCTGGCGCCGGCGGAGGCGCAGGCACCAGCACGGGCCCGCTCGACGCCGGCAGTAGCTCGGCAGGCGGCGGCGGCGGCGT
>JBBSDY010000384.1:0-4892 GCA_038240245.1 Polyangiales bacterium | reverse complement strand
TCGGCGATCTGCGGATCGAGCTCATTCTTGCCTGCGAAGAGGCTGGCGAGCCGTCCGAGAAATCCAGCCTCGCCGCGCGCCTTGGCGAGACCCTTGCGAAGCCCGGATAGATCGCGCGGCGGCGCTGGCGGTGCGGACTTGGCCGGAACCACTGGGGCCGCGGGACGGACACTGGGGGCGGCCGCGGGTTCTTCTTTTTCGGACGGCTCGGCGGCTTTCGATGCGGGCTGTGTTGGTCGAGCCGATTTGGCAGCGGGCTTGGCCGAGTCGATCTTTTGTTTCGCCGCCGGGGCGTCGCCCGCGGCCGGCTTTTTCGACATGAGGACGAACAGCACGATGACCACGAGCACAACGACTGCAATTATCGCGAAAGTCATCCGGTTCGACTCCGAGGAGGGGCGCGAACTATAGACATTCACCCGCCGCCAGTCGAGTGGGGCGCGACGGTCGTCACTTGGGCGGTTCGAGAGACGTCACTTTGCGCTCGGCTTGCTCGTCCACGGCGCCCGGTCCGAACGCCGTCGATTCCACCGCGCGCGCCCAGGTCTCCACGGCGGCGGCGCGGTCCACGCCGGCCGTTCCGCGCGCCGGTCGACGGGCGGCACGCCCTGCGACTTGCTCGGGCGTCGGCTCGCGGGCTCCGTCCCAGGCGCCCCATTCGGCGGCGGCCCAGGCCACGAGACGATCGAGCAGCTTGCGCCGTCGAGCGATAAGCGGAATCGAAAGCTCACTCGGGGGGGGCAGTGCCTGCTCGAGCGTCGCGTGCAGCGGGGCCTCGATGCGAATGACGGCCTTGCCGGTGATCGGCTCGGGGCGCAGCTCGAAATGCCCCGCGGCATCCGTCACGGTGCGCGCGCCGATGCTGCGATCACCATCTGCACCTGGGAAGCTCTTCACGACGATCGACACTTGCGCGCCAGCGAGCGCGTGGGTCTCGTGAGCGTCGAAGACCCGCCCTGTCCAGCCCTGGTCAGCCGGTCGCTGCCTTACCACCTGAATGGGCCGCGGCTCGGCCTGCCGGACAGGCGCGCGAGTCTTGGCGGGTCGACCTCTCAAGCGTGACAGGTAGGACTCGCGCAGCATCCACGCGGCGACCGCAAGGGCCAGCACGAAGAGCGGCGCGCGCCGCCACGCGCTCGGTGGATGAATGGCCAGCTTCACGAAGAGGGGAGGGGAGGGCTCCCACCAAGGAGCGTCTGGCAGGTAGCGCATGGACACGGTCGCGGATGTGTTGCGCGTCGATGCGAACGTCATTGCTACGCGCGCGACGCCATCGCGGACGACGGCGGCGCCCACCGTTCGATCTCCCAGCTTCGCTTCGATCGACCCCGACGCAGCGGGTCCGCGCGAAGACCGCACTCGAAGGGCGACGACGATGCCATCCTCGGGAACTCCCCCAGGTCGGTCGTCCTCGACCTCGACCTCGAGATCCATGCGAGCGTGTCGTTCCACGACATGGGCGGCGTCGGCCAGCGGTGCCGCCCCTACCTCGAGGCTCGCTCGCAGCTCGCCAAGCCCCGGACCGGCGAGATCACTGGTGGCGACGTCGACGCGACAAAGGCCGTCGGGATCGACGTCGGCGGATCCCAGCGGTCGATTTTTCTCGTCGGACAATTTCACGCGCCAGCCGTTTTTGTTGATCCCCGGTGCGATCACCCGCAGCAGGGCCGAGTAGATCGGACGATCGAGTGAAACGACCGTCGGCTCGGGATCGAACGACAGCACAATCGCGGGGCGGGCGATGTCGACGGGGGACTCGGCGTCGGTCGCGTCGTAGAGCGGACTGCCCTGATAGCTGAGCTTCATGACGGCGCGGGCGACGGGAAGCGACGTCTCGAAGCAAAACGATCCCTGGGCGTCGGTGTCCACCACGTATTCGTCGGGCGCCACGTGCGGCTCGTGTGCGTCGACCGCTCCGCGCGCCGTCCCCGGGCACTTTTTGGGCCACGGAAGCGCGAGGGCCGGGCCGTTGCCGTCCTGACCGTGAAACGAGATGGCGACATGGCTGCTCGCGATCGGTGAACCGACATCGTCGCGCAGTGTCCCCCGAACCACCACATCGTTTGGCGTCGGCGCGGCGTCGGCCCGGACTTCGATGCGTGTGCCGGCCGCGACATGGACCTTCGCTGCCCCGGCTGGCCGGGGAGCGAGCGTCAAGGCGAGAAGGACGGCTCCCGGGAGCCACCTGGGAAGCGCCCGAATTGGCCTGCGTGTCCTGGGTTGCTGCTTCGTCAAACGGAACGTACCTCCACCATGGCACGACGGTCGCCAAGAACCGATCCGTGACTGCCTGGGAGCATGTTAACCTGAAGACTCCGATGATCCGCCTGCCGACTCGAGTGATCGCTCTCGGCCTCGGCGTGTTTCTGGCTGTGTGCACCTTGTCGGCTTTTGCCTTGGCGGATGTCGACTACCTGGTCGACCAGCTCACCACCGCCACGGACTTTCGCGTTCGAACCCAGGCCGCGCTCGCCCTCGGAGCTTCCGAGGATCTGGCGGCCGTGACGCCGCTGTGCGCCGCTCTCGACGACTCGAACGATTCGGTTCGCAGCGCCGCCGCTGCCGCGCTGGGGAGGCTCAAAAACCCGAAGGGGTTGCCCTGCCTGAAGGCGCATCTCGGGGACGCCAGCGCCTCGGTGCATTCGGTCATCGAGCGCTCCGCCAAGCTGCTGCAGGGCCCAGCCAAGCCGGGCAAACCGCCGCCCCCTGGTCCGAACGACACCATCTACGTCGCCATCGGCCCGGTGAGCGACAAGACCGGCCGCGGCGACAACTCGCTCGCCGATTCGGTGCGCGCGATCATCCAGGACAAGCTCCTGTCGGTTCAGGGCTGCGCCATCGCGCCACCGGGCGAGAGCGGCGGAGCGGCGAAGAAGATCATCAAGAAGCACGGCCGTCTGCGGGGCTACATGTTGCGCACGCGGGTCGAGGCGCCTCGTGCAGATGGCGACGAGCTCGTCATCCAGGTCGGCATCACCATGTGGACCTACCCGGACGGCGACCTCAAAGGGTCGTTCACTCCCAAGCTTCGGATGCAGGGAGCAGCTCCCG
The DNA here is from genome assembly GCA_038240245.1 of Polyangiales bacterium. Lineage (GTDB taxonomy): Bacteria > Myxococcota_A > Polyangia > Polyangiales > Polyangiaceae > DASWDH01. Next base: position 1,841 of record JBBSDY010000384.1, on the reverse strand, counting down.
GCGATCGCGAGTCCGAGGACTCCCTGGTCAAGATGGCCATCGAAAACGCGGTCGAGAACTTCGCGAAACAAGCCGCCTCCATGTAGTCTGTTCTTTTACCTTCAGGGCTTTTGCAGCGTCGAGGAGTCCAATCATGTCCGCATCCGCTTCCGCAGCTCTGCCCCCCACGGGACGCCATCAGCGCAGTTTGAGGAACTACCTCCTCGATGCCCATTTTCAGCTCAAGTACACGGGCTACCTCGTTGCCATCGCGGTGACCCTGTCGCTCGCTCTTGGCATTCTTCTGTGGTCGGTCAGCCAGAAGGTCATCGCCCAGAGCCAGGAGACGGTCAAACAGGGCCAGGAGACGGTCGGGCGCGGGCAAGAGGTGGTGCGCGAAAGCCAAAAGGTGTCGGCGGTCGTGCACATGAACATCGTCAAAGATCCCGTCTACGGCTCGAACCCCGAGCTCGCCGCGGTATACAACGAGAGCGCTAAAGAGCAGGACACGCGACTCGAAGATCAGCAGCACAAGCTCGAGGCCGATGCGCTGTCGCTCCAGAAACGCTCGCAGCAGCTCGCCGACCAACAGACGCAAATGTTCGTCGTGCTCATCGCCGTGCTCTCGCTGCTCGTCGTGGGAATCGGGATCGCCGGCATCCTGGTGACCCATCGCGTCGCCGGTCCGATCCACAAGATGAAGCGCCTGCTCGGGTACGTGGGCGAGGGACATTTGCGGCTGACCGAAAAGCTGCGCAAGGGCGACGAGCTCCAGCATTTTTTCGATGCGTTCGAGGGGATGGTCAACAGTTTGCGCGATCGGCAACAGGTCGAAATCGGCAAGCTCGACCAGGCCATCACGGGCCTTCAGGGAAGGGTGCCCGAAGACCTTTTGGCGGCCCTCAAGTCGCTTCGGCAAGACATGCGAGACGCGCTCGAAACATCGCCCGCGCCGTCGATCCTAGCTCCCGGTCGAACCTAAAAGACGCCCTTGGCGTACTCGACCGACGGCGTTCCCGTTTCGTCGTAGGTCACCACCGCCACGTCGAAGCGCATGCGGTTGACGCTCGGGTCGCGCTCGAAACGCTTTCGCCAGAGGCGCTCGCCGGCGGTGCGCACACGCTTGGCCTTCACGCGGGCGATGCTTTCCATGCCCGACTGCCACGCGGTCGCCCCGCGCGTGCGCACTTCGACGACGACCACCGTGTCGCCCTCGCGAGCGACGATGTCGAGCTCGAGGTACCCGAGCCGCACGTTGGTGTCGAGGATCACGAGCCCACGCGCCGCGAGATCGCGAGCGACGACATTCTCGGCCTCGCGGCCCGAGCGGTAGGCTGCTTGTTTGGCGGCCTTAGTGACCGTCGTAGGTTCCGCAGTGACCGGGCGCTTCGTCGACGGAGGAGGACGGCTTTTCTTCCTGGCAGGGTGCGCCGGGGTTCGAGCCGACGTCGTACTCGGTGCCTTCTCGCACGCAGTAGGAACCCGCGAGCTCGGTTCCGCCCAGGCCCTTGATCGTGTTGAGCAGCGGGACGCACTGAAAGCCCGTCGGGCACTTGCAGTAGCGTGCAGCGGTGTCCGTCCCGTTGCACCGGCACGAACAATAGACGGTGTTTCGGGCGAGGCGTCCGTCGAGCTGCTTGTTGACCTCGACCTTGATCTGGTTGTCGCCCGTTGCGGCGGTGTGTCCGGTCGTGCCGGGGATGTGGCAGAGCTGGTAGTCGGGCTTGGTGGGGTTGGTCGCTTCGGACTGGGTCTGTCCGTAGGGGCAGCTCACACGGCCGCGAAAGTGGTTGACCAGGCAGAGGCGCGTTTCGCACTGAAACGAGCGGCTCTCCAAATTGACCTCGGTCTCGGAGTAACCG
>JBBSDY010000383.1:0-4924 GCA_038240245.1 Polyangiales bacterium | reverse complement strand
GTGCGATCGAGCTGACCGCGCCGAGTCGTGCGGTCCACGTCAACGCCGGGCTCAAGCGCTTGGGCATCGCCTCGCACGCCCGCCACTACTTTGCGTTGCACGCGACCCTCGACATCAAACATTCCGCGGCGTGGAACGCGGAAGCGATGGCGCGCTTTGCAAAGCGTCGATCGGTGGCGCGCTACTTCTTTTTGGTGGGACCTTGCGGGCCGTCGTCGGGTGGCGGCGCCGTCGTCTCTTTGAGCCGCTGCTCGATGCGCTTCTTGACCTCGCCGTACTTGGCGTCGAGATCAACGTGGGTGTCGATCACCTTGTTGCGCTCGGTGGCCGTGGTGGCGTAGCCCTTTGCGGTGGGGTGCGCGCTGAGAAATTGGGTGTAGTCGTCCCAGGCCTTCTTGGCGTCGGGCCACTTGCCCTGCCGCTCACGCAGGTCGGCCATGACGAAGAGGAGCTTGGCGTGCAGATCGTCCTTTGCGCCGACGACGTTCAAGCCTTTGGCGTAGCTCGCGTCCGCCTCGGCCATGCTGCCCGCCGCGAGCTGGGCCTCTCCGAGGAAGTAGAGGGCAAGTGCATCGTTGCCATCGGCGGCGAGGGCATCTTTGTAGGCCGCAATGGCGCCCTGGTAATCCTTCGCCGTGTAGGCGGCGATCCCTTTTTGGAGCTTGCCGTTGTAGGGGCTGGCCCCCTTGGCCTTGGCATCGACCTTGGTGACCGCCGCGCTCGCCGCGGGCGCGGCCGGAGGATCGGCCCACGCAGAGGCAGCCACGAGCAACATCGAACCAGCCGAGACGAGGAGAAAATGGATGCGCATCGGGAGCCTCCCAGAAGCCAGGCCGGCAGCGTATCATGGCCCTCCCCATGGCATCCAGCCCGCCCATGCACACCGCCCAGTTGGTCGAAGCCCACGCCATGCTCGCGCGGGTCTTGGAGCCGGAAGTGATGGACACGGAGCTCGAAGCTCTCGACTACGATCGGATGGACCACCGCCTGGTAAACGCCCGCTTTGTCGACGATCTCACGAGCTTGCCGGTCGACCTGACGAGCGTTCTCGATGTGGGCACCGGAACGGCGCAGATCCCCATCGCGATCTGTGCGCGAGCGCCCCAGGCGAGGATCGTCGGCATCGATCTCGCGCGCCACATGCTGCGCCTCGGATCGCACAACGTCGAGCGCGCGGGCCTCGCGGGCGTGATCTCGCTCCACCATTGCGACGCCAAGGCGCTCGATTGGCCCGGGGCGAGCTTCACGTCGGTGGTGTCGAACAGCATCGTGCATCACATCCCTTCGCCCCTCGAGGCGCTCGTCGAAATGGAGCGCGTGCTCGCGCCATCGGGTTGGCTTTTCGTGCGTGACCTTCTGCGGCCAGCCGACAATTCGACGGTGCTCTACCTCGTGGACTGCTACGCGAAAAATGACAATGCCCATCAGAGGGCTCTTTTCGAAGCGTCGTTGCGAGCTGCTCTGTCGCTCCGAGAGGTAAGCGAGCTCGCTCGCTGCGCCGGTATCGATCCCGTCAGCGTCTCTCGAACGACCGATCGCCACTGGACGCTTGCCTGGAGAAAGCCCTGAAAGTAGCGCCCTACCGCTGGAGCAGGCTGGTCACGATGCCGCGCGAATGCGTGGGCTTGCTCGCAGATGCGCGCCGTGCGCTCGCCCGTGCGCTCCGCGACGACAAGATCGCCGGAGCTCTTTCCGAGCTTCTCGGAGAGAGCGTCGTCATCCACGTTGCGTCGGTCGCCGTGCAAGCCGAAGAAACCGCGCTGCCTCATGGCTCGTCGCTCGTGCTCGCCACATCGGATGGCGGCGTCCGCGTTCGAATCGACCTCGACCGGCAGCTCGCAAGAGCCGTCGTGGCGCGCGTTGTCGGGCGTCCAAGCGGGCTTGGCGATCCGCGAACGCCGACCGCACCGGAAATCGAGGGCGCCCTTCTGGCCGTCATTTGCGCGGTGGCGCGAAGAGCGCACGGCGCGACCGAATCGTTGCAGCCGGTCGGCGCCGGGGCGTGGGTCATCACGCCCGGAGAGCGGCATCTGGCGGTTCGTGCATCGGTGATGATCGGCGCCGACGCGTATGGCGTGAACGCCGCCGTGCAGGTGCCCGCGTCATACGTGGCCCCACAGGTGGCCGGACGCGATCAGTTGGAGTCGCTCGGTGAGCTACCCATTTCAATGCCCGTCGTCATCGCCGTGGCGTCGGCGCCAGCCGGAGAGATCTATGGCATCGCGGCGGGGGATGTTTTCTTGCCTGGCCCGGGCTGGACGGTCGGCTCGACGGTCATTGCGAGCGCCAGGCGCTTGACCGGTGAGGTGATGCTAGCTGCTCCGGACCGAGACCGTGGGATCCTGGGAACACTCGGCGAGGGGGGCGAGATCGTGGTAGTGGGCGTAAAGGCAACCCCGCCAGACGCGGAGGCAGTGATGAGCAGCTCGGAGCGCGACGATCAGACGGCAACTGCGGAGGTGATCCTCGACGCGCCCCTCGTGGTGCGGGTCGAGATGGGCGCTGTCACCTTGGCAGCACGCGAATGGGCGGCTCTCGGACCCGGCGACGTGATTGCGCTGGCGAAACGGGTCAGTGAGCCCGTGGTACTTCGGATTGCCGGCCTCGAGGTCGCGCGGGGCGAGCTGGTCGACATCGAGGGTGAGCTCGGCGTGCGCATTCGCGAACGGATCAAGTCCACTTGAGCATGGTCACCTTCACCCACCGGTTTCGCTGGATGGCGTTCGCCGGATTCATCGCTCTCGCGCCGGCGTGGGCCTGCTCGAAGAGCCCTTCTTCCGATGCGCCCTCGGCTCCATCGGCGAGCGCTGTCGTCGCGTCCTCGTCTTCGCCTGCGCCCGGCGCGCCCGGCGCGTCGGCCGTCGTTGCGGCAGGTGCAGCTTCGGCAGCATGGGCCGGTGCCTACGTGGCGAAGGTCGGCACGGTGGACCCGCCCGCCAACGCCAAAGAGAAGACTTGGGCTGCTGATCCCGGGGGCGCCGCTGTCGGCAAAGGAACGATCGAGCTGTCGATCGGCGTGCCGCGAGGCGACGTGACCGGTGAAGCCAAGGGCGCGCTCGGCGAGATGATCGTCGTGGGGGCGTTCGACGGGCACGAGCTGCGCGCCAACCTCGCTCCCAGGGATCCGAAAACCGACGACGCGATGACCGGGTTTTTGCTGCTGACCGGCGAAAACACGGGACCGCTCAAGGGGACCATGCGCGTCTCGGGAAAAGATGCTCGCATCGTGCGCGAAGCGGCGGTGGAGATCGCCAAAAAGTAATCTACGACTTGAGCCCGCCCGTCTTGATCGACTCGATGATCTGTCCCTGAAACACCACGAAGAGCAGCAGCATGGGGAGCGCCACGATCGTCGACGCGGCCATGATGTAGTTCCACGAGGCGCTGTACTGTGCGCGGAAGCTTGCCACCGCGACCTGCACCATCCACAGCTTCTGGTCGGTGGCGACGGTAAGAGGCCAAAGAAAAGCGTTCCAGTTGCCGAGAAAGAACAAGATCGCCAGGGCCGAGAGGATCGGCCGGCTCATGGGCAGGATGATGCTCCAGTAAATGCGAAAATAGCCAGCGCCGTCGATGAGGGCCGCCTCTTCGATCTCGGGGGGAACGGTGAGATAGAACTGCCGCAACAGGAAAATGCCGAAGGCGTTGAAGATGGAGGGGATGATCAGGCCCAGGTAGCTGTTCAACACCCCCAGCTCGCGTACCAGGATGAATAGCGGCACGATGATGACGGGCAGCGAGATCAAGAACGTCGAGAGCATCGCCAGGAAAATGACCTCGCGCCCCGGAAACCGCAGCCGCGCGAGGGCATAGCCGGCCATCGAATGAAAAAAGAGAGCGGCCAGCGTTACCGTGGCCGAAACGAAGAACGTGTTGAGCAAGAAGCGGACGAAGTCGACCTTGGTAAAGACGTAGAGCAAGTTGTCGAGCGTGGGGCGATGGGCAATGAGGTTCGTGCCGAACACCTCGCTCGAATCCTTGAAGGCCATCGAGACCATCCACAAGAGCGGCGCCACGGTCATGAGCGACAGAATGGCGTTGGCCACGAAGAGAATGGCCCGCGTGGGCCCGACAGAAGTGTCACGCATGGCTGAAGCGACCCCCGCGGGTGAGCAGAAACAAAAGGACGGTCATCACCACCAGCACCAGCACCAGCGAAGACGCCATGGCGGCGGCGTAGCCGTATTCGTTGAACTCGAAGGCCTGCTGGTAGATGTAGAAGATCGCCAGGGCCGTCGAATTGGCCGGCCCTCCCTTGGTCATGACGTAGATGAGATCGAAGGTTTGGTAGCCGCACACGGCGGTCACCGTCGAGACGAGCAGGACGAAGAAGCTCGTCGGCTGCAAGAGCGGCAGCGTGATCCGGAAGAACGCCGCGACCGGGCCGGCGCCGTCGATGGTCGCCGCTTCGTAGTACTCCCGGGGAATGTCCTGCAGACCTCCCAAGAAAATGATCATGTAAAAACCCATCAAGAACCAGACGCTGATGGCCACGATCGCGAAGAGCGCCCACGAGGGATCGCCGAGCCACGATGCCTTGCCGAGGCCAATGGCCCCGGTAAGACGATTGATCAAGCCGATCTTGTCGACGAGCAAAACCTGCCAGACCAAGGCCACGACCACGAGGCTGACCATCTGCGGCATGAAGAACAGGCAGCGAAACAGACCGCTGGTCGCCGATCGCCGCTGGACGAGAAGCGCAAGACCCAGGCCGGCGACATAAAGGGCAGGCACGAGCAGGGCCACGTAGATCGCGGTGACGCGCAGGCTGTGCAAGAAGAGCGAGTCGTGCAAGAGGCGACGGTAGTTCGCCAGCCCAACCAGGCGATAGCCTCCGAACCCGCTCACATCGAAGAATCCGAGCGAGAGGGCCAGGAGCATCGGCGCCCCCACGAAGAGGAGCAAGCCCAAGGCATCGGGCAAG
>JBBSDY010000382.1:0-4927 GCA_038240245.1 Polyangiales bacterium | reverse complement strand
GATGAGCCGAGCATCGGCCTTCACCAGCGAGACAACCAGCGGCTCATCCAGACCCTGCGCAGGTTGCGCGATCTCGGCAACACCGTGCTGGTCGTCGAGCACGACGAAGAGACGATTCGCGCGGCCGACCATGTGGTCGACTTTGGCCCCGGCGCCGGCCACATGGGCGGAAAGGTCATCTTCAGCGGAACCCCCGCTGAGCTGGAGCGACACCCCACGAGCCTCACCGGCGCCTACCTCACGGGCCGCGCGCGCATCGCTTTGCCACGCCCCGAAGATCGGCGTGGGCCGACCGGCGCCATCGTCATCCGCGGCGCTGCCGAGCACAACCTGAAGAACATCGACGTGAGCTTCCCGCTCGGTGTGCTGATGGCCATCACCGGCGTCAGCGGCGCAGGCAAGAGCTCGCTGGTGAACGGCATTTTGCTGCCCGCCCTCGCACGCCAGCTTCACCGGAGCACCGACCGGGTCGGAGCTCACAAGGGAATCGAAGGCTTGCAGCACCTCGACAAGGTGATCGCCATCGATCAGAAACCCATCGGACGAACGCCACGCTCCAACCCCGGCACTTACACCAAGGCCTTCGACCAGATCCGTGACGTCTTTGCGCAGCTTCCCGATGCGCGTACGCGCGGCTACACGGCCGGACGTTTCAGCTTCAACGTCAAGGGCGGTCGCTGCGAGGCGTGCAGCGGCGATGGCGTGGTCAAGGTCGAGATGCACTTTCTCGCCGACGTCTACGTCCCTTGCGAAGTTTGCGCGGGCAAACGTTACAACGCCCAGACATTGGCCATTCGCTTCAAGGGCAAGAACATCGCCGAGCTGCTCGACGCGAGCGTCGACGAGTGCGCCGAGCTGTTCCAACATCATCCGTCGCTCCATCGGATCTTGAAGACGCTGCAAGAGGTGGGGCTCGGCTACATGAAGATCGGGCAGACGGCGCCCACCATGAGCGGAGGCGAGGCCCAGCGGGTCAAGCTCAGCCGCGAGCTCGGCAAGACGCAGACCGGCCGCACCCTCTACGTGCTCGACGAGCCGACCACCGGTCTTCACTTCGACGACATCAAAAAGCTTCTCGTGGTGCTCGCGCGGCTCGTGGGAGCGGGCAACACCGTGATCGTCATCGAGCACAACCTCGACGTCATCAAGTGCGCCGATTACATCATCGATCTCGGGCCCGAAGGCGGCGGCGCCGGCGGCCGCGTCATCGCCCAGGGAACGCCCGAAGAGGTTGCGCGGATCAAGGGCTCGTACACCGGCCAATTCCTGGCGCCCTTTCTGGCTCGCAAGCTCGCCGCGCAGCCCAAAAAGTCGCGCGAGAAATCCCTGGTGGCGCAGTGACTCTCCGTGAAACGCTGCATCGATGAATGCGACGGACATTGTCTCGATAGAAGCCGATGCCATCGACCTGCCGCTGACCGAGCCGTTTGCCATCGCCGGCGGGGCGCCGTCGGTCGCCGCCAACGTGCTGGTGCGCATCAGGCTGGCCGACGGCACGCTCGGCATGGGCGAGGCCGCGCCATTCGAAGCGGTGAGCGGCGAAACACAGCGCGGCAGCCTGGCGGTCATCGAGGCGGCTGGACAGTGGCTGGTCGATCAGGACGTGAGGCGCTACCGGCCGCTGTCGATCCGTCTTGCTGCTGATTTTCCCGACGAGCCAGCGGCTCGCTGCGCGCTCGAGATGGCTCTGCTCGATGCGTTGACGCGGCACCACGAGTTGCCCCTGTGGGCTTTTTTTGGCGGTGCGGGCACCGAGCTGCACACCGACATGACGATCACCGCGGGCGATCGCGAGCAGGCCGTCGCCGCGGCGCGCGCGATCGTGGCCCGGGGCATCAGCACCATCAAGGTGAAAATCGGTACTCGGTCGGCTACCGAGGACGCCGAGAGACTCGAGGCCGTTCATCGCGCCGCGCCTCGGGCCAAGCTCACCGCCGACGCCAACGGCGGCTATTCACCGGACGAAGCTCGGGTTTTTCTGGAGACGATACGAGCGAGGCACGTGCCCCTCGACCTTTTCGAGCAGCCGGTGCATCCCGACGCGTGGCTCGAGTTCATGCAAACCAGGCAGAAATCGAGCGTCGTCATCTGCGCCGACGAATCGGCCCGGTCGGCGAGCGACGTTCTGGCGTTGATTCGCCAGGATGCGGTCGACGCCGTCAACATCAAGCCCATGAAGACCGGCGTGGTCGAAGCCGTCGCCATCTGGAACGTCGCGCGTGCGGCGGGTATCGAGCTGATGATCGGCGGCATGATCGAGAGCCCCCTGGCGATGAGCTTCTCCGCGCACCTGGCGGCGGGACTGGGAGGCTTTTCGTACGTCGATCTCGACACACCAATGTTCATGAAAGAGCATCCCTTCACCGGGGGCTTCGAGCAGCGCGGCTCGCTGCTTAGCGTGGCCCACGTCGAGGCGGGCCACGGCGTTTCGCTCCAGCACTACTGAATCTCGATGTCGTGGGCGCCGGTCCAGCCGGGCCGGAAGGTGATCCATACCTGCTGGCTCGCGGCGTCGAGCGACATCAGGTAATCGACGTCGTCGGTTTGCAGAGTGCCGTCCACCTTCACGGTGGGCGCCGCGGCGCCGGTGAAGCCGGTGACGATGAGCACCGGATCCTTGAGGCCTCCTCCGTCGATCGCCACGTGCAGCTTCACCTGGTTGGCTGCGGCGGCCACGGTCCACGCCGCATAGCGGTGGTCGTAGCCCGGGGGATCGAGCTTGACCATGTCGGTACGAGCCACGCCGCCGGGGCCCATCGTAGGAACGGTGCCCGCGGTGGCCGTGAGGTGCGTCTTCTGCACCGTCTCGATCTCGGCGACCTGCTTGAACACCGTCTGATCGGTGTGTTTGCCGAGCACCATGATCACCGAGTAGCTCTGAAACGGATAGCCCACGAGCGTGCGTGCGTCGCTCCCCATCGGCTTGTACTTGCCCGATGCGTCGTCACCGCCGATCGCGCCGTAGTTGGTGCCCCATGCGATGCGGTGTGACGCGGTGGTGCTGTCCACGAGCTCATACTGATCGAGCTGGTACGGCCAGTTCCAGTTGACCGGCATGATACCGATCGTACCCATGTCGAGCGGCATCGCCTGGCTGTCGGAGGTCTTTCCCCAGTTCTTGTAAAACCAGGCGCTGCCGGCGTCGTGCTGCGAGTACGTTTGCGTCTGCACCACGCCCATCTCCGCGTCGCTGTGCGTCGACGTCCACTCGAATGCATAGGGAACGGTGTTCTTCTGCGAATAGTCCCACTTGCTCGAATTGGTGAGCGGTGCGCTGGTGGTGACGAACTTGTAGTGATCGCCCCAGCCAACGCCGTCCACGATGGTGGACTTCGCGTTCTCGTCGCCGTCCCAGCCCATGTCGCCGTACGGCGTGCGGGTGTCGGCTCCGATCGAGCCCGCCGTGAGCTTGGTCAGGTCGTAGGTGATCGCGAGAACCGGGTTGTCGCGACCGGTGGCGAAGAGCCACTGCAGCGTGACCGGGATGCTCTTGCCGGCGATGTTCGGCGTTGGATTGTATTGATAGAGCGCGTGGTGCTTGCCGACGAACACGGCTTTGAAGGTCCCGCCGCCGTCTTTTCCAACCGTGGCGCCTCCACCGTAGTGGTTCACGGTGTAGCCCCAGCCCGTGTGACCGTTCGCGCCCGTTCCCGTCACCGTGCGGGGCTTGCCATCGACGTCGTAGACGAACTGCCTCACGTAACCACCGCCCGCGCGTGTCATGGCTGACTGACGCTCTTTGCACTGGGAGTCGCGCCACACGAACTGATCGGTCGCATAGCCCGCGATCATCGCGTTGGTGTTCTGCGCGAGAGCCGGGCACGCGGCGGTGGGCTTGGGGCCGATGTCGATGCTGACGTCGCTCGATCCGCCGGTTCCGGAGGATGTTCCCCCCGCGCCGGTCGTCGTCATCGAGGATGCGCCACCGCTCCCCACGGCGCCGTCGCCGCCGACTCCTGCACCGGTGCCGGTGCCGCTGCCGTCGGAGCCGCCTGCGCCGGTAGGATCGGTGCCGTCCGTCATGGCGTCGGTCCCTGACTTGCTCGAGCATCCCGAGCCAATGACCGTCGCCAAACCGCAAGCCAAGACAGATGTGCTGAATACCGTGCGTCTCATGCTTCCAGCATAGACAGAACCGAACGTGCCGGCTTGCCTAATATTCAGACTTGTCTTGGCTTTGCTTCACACCTACAGGCCCCCACGGATCTCGGCCATGAGCAGCCGATTTTTGGGGGTGATGGTCTCGGGGATGCGTTGCGTGCGCACGCTGTAGCCGTGGGCCCGCAGGCGCCCCGCCCGGGTAACGTCGATGGCCAGTGCCGTGTCGAGCCAGCCGCCCACTCCGCCCTGATCGCCCGTCGACTTGTCGTGACAGCACGGTAGGACCACCACCCGCGCCTGAGCGCCGATGGCCTTGGCAATGACCTCGTCGGTGAGCGCGCCGCAAGCGTGCGACGACACGACGATGTCGTCCGCCGACACGGAAACCTCGCTCATCGCACGCTGCACGATCTCGATGCGCCCGGCAAGGCGGGGCCACTCTGCCACCATGGCGCTCGCCAATTTGGGCGCGCTTTCGGGCAAGCGGGTATCGACGGCCAGCGCAGCGCGAGAGGTGTCGTCGAGCAAGAGCATCATGTGCGCGATCAAGGCGTGCCCGCAGGCGAGATCGACCACGCGGCCGCCACGAAACCTGCGTCGTGCGCGCCGGGCGACCTCCCATGACTCGTAGAGCTCCTTGCGCGGCAGGCAATCGGCCCGACAGACGACGCGCGCGATTCGATGAAACAAGGTGTCGTCTTGAAAGTGCGGCAGCGCTCGTGGAGTCAGCTTCGATCGGCTCGACAAGTCGTAGGCCATGAAGCTCCGGCTTAGCACTACGCTGCAGATTTCTCCCTACCAGATCGATCATCGAAGTCGCGAAGGG
>JBBSDY010000381.1:0-4944 GCA_038240245.1 Polyangiales bacterium | reverse complement strand
ATCAACGCGACGTTCTACGCCGGTCTGATGGCGGCCTACAGGACGACGCAAACCGCCGCGCTGCTCACGGCGGCTCGGTCGTGGAGCGTGGCGCACCAGTGGGACCTGCACGGCATGGGCAATCGGCCCCGGCACGGCGACGATCAAGCCTGCACACAGACGTACGACGAGATCTTCCTGATCGATCCGGTGGCCGCGAATAACGTCATGATCGCCAAGGGGCAAGCCGCCTTCGACGGGATGATCGCCGCTCCGCAGCCGGGGCGCGTGGACTGGTGGTGGTGCGATGCCCTGTTCATGGCACCTCCGGCTCTGGCGCGGCTCGGCGTCGCCACCAAGCAGAACAAGTATTTCGATTTCCTCGATACGATGTGGTTCGACTCGAAGACCTTCTTGTTCGATCCTGCGCACAACCTTTTCTGGCGCGACAGCACGTTCAAGAACACCGATACGTACTGGGCACGGGGCAACGGCTGGGTCGTCGCCGGCATCCCTCGCGTGCTCGATTACCTGCCGACCACCGACGCCCGACGCGCCGACTACATCCAGGTGTGGAAGTCGATGATCGGCGCGATCGTGAAGCTTCAAGGCACCGACGGCCTGTGGCGATCCAACCTTCTGCACGCGAATGCTTTTCCGAACCCCGAGACGAGCGGCTCGGGATTTTTCACCTATGGGATGGCCTGGGGCATCGCCAACGGGGTGCTCGACCGCGCCGAATATCTACCCGCGGTGCAGAAGGCATGGGCTGGGCTGGTGGGAGCTGTCGACGCCAACGGGCGACTTGGCTACGTGCAAAACGTCGGCTCGGCGCCTGCGGCGGCCATGGCCAACGAAACCCACCCTTACGGCGTGGGAGCCTTCTTGCTGGCGGGCGAACAGATCGCCAAGCTCTAGACGAAGTGGCGCGACACCTTCAAAAGGGGCCAACAAAATGAAGATGCCCGACGACCGTTCATTTTCGTCCAGAATCGCGGCTTGGGCCCAAATAAGCCGCATGGGATCCCACTCCAACTCGACCAAGGGCCGATTTTTCGCGGGTCTCGTCACGACCCTTCTCGCTTGCTCGTCGGCGGGCCACTCGACGTTCGACCCGGCAGGGGGCGATGGCACCGGCTCGCAGGCAACGGGCGCGGGCGGCGCGGGGACGTCAGGATCGGGATCGACCGGGAGCGATCTCGGCTTGCACCCTGGCCCGCAGGGCGCCCAGTCCGAAGCCGGCGCGCCGCACCCGTGTGTCAACCTCGAATGCCAGCAAACCTCGTGCACGCTCGGCGCGTGCAAAGAGCAAGCTTGCGCCGCGGGCGCCAAGACGACGGTGAGCGGAACGGTCTACGATCCTGCTGGCAAGGTGCCGCTCTACAATGTCATCGTCTACGTTCCCAACGGCGACGTCCCCCCGCTCGTTCCGGGGGCCCAGTGTGACAAATGCGCGGCAAGCGCGATCAATCCCGTCGCCGCAACCATCACCGATACGCAGGGCCGCTTCGTTCTCGAAGATGTCCCCGTGGGCGCCGACATTCCTCTCGTCTTGCAGGTGGGCAAGTGGCGCCGGCAGCTCAAGCTGCCCACCGTCGCGGGATGCACCGACACCCCGCTCACCGACAAGGACGTTACCCGCTTGCCGCGCAAAAAATCGGAAGGCGATATCCCGCTCATCGCCATCAGCGTGGGCGGAGCCGACTCGATGGAGTGCCTGCCGCTGCGCATGGGCATCGATCCCTCGGAGTTCACCACCGAAGCGGGCGACGGTCGCATTCATCTTTACGCCGGCCACGACGATCCCAAAAACAACGCACAAACGTCCACCAAGGTGTTCGATGCCCAGCACGGCGGTACCACGCTCACGCGGTCTCCGGTTCTCTGGAACAGTCTCGACAATCTGAAGAAGTACGACATCTTCATTCTTTCCTGCGAAGGCAACCTGGTCGACGAGGACCGGCCCCCCAGCGCTCGAAAGGCTCTCTACGACTACGAGTCGCTGGGAGGGCGCGTGTTCGCATCGCACTGGCACCGCAACTGGTTTTCGCACGGGCCGGCGCCGGTTCCGCAAATTGGAACGTGGAACGACCTCAGCGATCCGCACAATCCAACCCCGGGGAAGATCGACACCTCGTTCCCCAAGGGCAAAGCCATGAGTGAGTGGCTCGTCAACGTCGGCGCGTCGACGACGGCGGGCACGCTCGACATCTACGTTCCGAGAGACAACATCAACGCCGTCGATCCCAAGATGGCCACTTCGTGGATCACCCTTCAAAACGACGGCGCAGATCCGCCGAACGCCGTCGAGTTCCTCTCTTACAACGCGCCCCTCGGGGCCGCCGACGACCAAATCTGCGGCCGTGCGGTGTTCAACGACCTGCACGTGTCGGCCCCGGCCGGCAACAGGGCGGCCGACCATCCCGGCCAGCCCTTTCCTGCAAGCTGCGCAACCGGCGATCTCTCCGCCCAAGAAAAGGCGCTCGAGTTCATGCTCTTCGATCTGTCATCATGCGTACGCAAAGACGACCAGCGGCCCGAGCCCCCCGCGATCATCCACTAGAAGGTGCCTACTTGCGGCGCAGGCGGGTCGGCGCGGCGCCGAGCTCGCGGCGGACCACCTTGTTGAAGTGCTGCAGATCGGGAATCCCGACTTCTTGCGCGATGGCCTTGATGGATAGCGTGGAGTTCGTCAAGAGCTGTCGAACGCGCTCCATGCGTCGCGAGCGAATGTACGTGCGCACCGACTGACCGCGGTCCTCTTCGAAGAGTCGTCGCAGGTGCGTCTGGGAGATGCCCACCTCGCTGGCGAGATCGCTCACCCGGATGGAGTGGGCGAGGCCGAGCTCGATTCGCTCGATCGCTTTCTCGAGCGCGGGGTGCCGGCGCGGTCCCGCGGCCGCCGACGGCGTTCGTTCGGAGAGCTCCCACAAGATGTCCCACAGGCGCGCCTCGGCTCGGCTGGGGCGCGACGAAAAGACCGCCACCGCGTGCTCGAACTCGGCGTAGATGCGGGCGAAGTCATTGCCCAGATCCTGCATCGCGCCGATGGATACGAACGAGCTTCGCGGAGCGCGAGGCACGGTGAAGTGTGCGTAAAGGTGCTGGCTGCCCGGACCGCCGTAGCGATATTCTTGCTGGATGCCGGGGGGAATGGTTCCCGCGCTTCGCTGGACGATCGCGTGGGACACGCCATCGAGGATGAGCTCGCCATCGTACCGGTACAGGTGCACACACCAGCCCGCCACCTGGTAGCGCTCGATGGGAACCGAGCCGTGGATCCCGATCCCCATCGTCGAGATGGTCGGTTTCGAGGTCAAACAAATGGGCCAGCCTCGCAGATCGGACATCTCGTCTCCGGCGGAGCCCCTGGGAACACCGGGCGGGTGATGTTCGTTGTGTACCACCGAGCGGCGGACCCGGGCGAGAAAAAACCCATGGACCCCTCGGGGCGGCGCTCTTACTTGACCGGACGACCTCGGTACGTGAGCCCGGGCTTGGATATGGGAGGCGACGAGCTGGGGGGCGGCGGCGCCGATCCTGGTCCGTAGGCCCCGTGGCTCCAGTTGGGAGGTGCCAGGCTGGATGGAGGCGACGACACCGGCGCCGCGTCGGGGGCACCGAGCTCGGACAAGATGCGCCTTTGGGCGAGCTGAACGCCCATTTTGAGGGCCGCCATGTTCACGCCGACCGACGACAGGGTGCACAGGAATCCGGTGGGCATGGCGCGAACGTAGAGCTTGAAGTCGTCGAAGCGGAGCGTGCACGCGTCGAGCTCGTCGCCGCCGCTGGCAAACGTTTCGCGCAGCCGCACGATGCGCGGCCCGATCTCATTGAAGAGCGACGGCGCGAACATCGAAGGCATGTCCAGATCGATGAGCGCGCCCTCCTCGGAGAGGACGAATGCACCCTGCACGCCATCCACGTCGCGCAGTGTCGACAAGATCGGGTAGATCGAGGTTTGCATGAGAGCTCGTGGCCTAGAGGCCGATGCGGTCCTTGATGAGAGAGACGTCGGCCTGAGGTGAGGGCTTGACGGCGAGGATGTTGCCATCGCTTTCTTTGAGCAAGAAGCAACGCCCCTTCTTGAAGGTGCATTCGAGCCCTCGAAATCCTTCGAGCCCCATGTAGTCGCCGAGAATCTCGGCGAGCCGGGCGGTATAGGCGGCGATGTTGGCGAACTCTTCGGCGTCGCCACGCGAAGCGAGCACCTCACCGTTGGCCCCGAGGCGTACGGCCACCTCGAAGTCCTCGGCGCGCCAGCTGCCGCTGTCTCCACTGCTTGGGCCGGATTTGGGGGCCATCGGCGAGACGATCTTGCCCCTCCCCTGTTCATCCTTGGCCTGCGCTGCGCGTAGCAAGAGCGTCTGCCACGAGACGGTGATGGTGGGGCTCGCGGGCCAGGCGCGATCACAACTTTCGAAGGTGCCCTGGTTCCACTCCAGCATTTCGAACGCCGCGATCTCGCCCTCGCGATCGAGCGTGGCGGCGTGCACGATGTTCCCGCCGTCGAAATACAGGTAGCCGACGTTGCCGACCGTCGTCACGCGGACGACCCGGTGCTTGCGA
This sequence comes from Polyangiales bacterium, assembly GCA_038240245.1. GTDB lineage: Bacteria > Myxococcota_A > Polyangia > Polyangiales > Polyangiaceae > DASWDH01. The sequence continues at coordinate 396 of JBBSDY010000381.1, read as the reverse complement.
GCCAGGCATTCGATCTGCACCAGGTCCCACAAGCTGGCGCCGCGGATCTGTGCCTGAAAGCCGGTGGGCAGTGTTTTGACGACATTGGGTAGGGGGGTTGCCATGTTTTTACCTCATCATCCCGGTCGCGGGACGACGCAAAGGAATGGGCGGAGCGGCCGTCCCGAAGCCTTTTGCCTCGGGAATGTGATGCCCCGGTTCGGCCGTGTAGCCGGCCACGCCCATCTCGGGAATATCGAGACCGCTGATCTCATCCTCGGCCGAGACACGATTGCCCACGAGCTTGCCGATGAACCACAATGAAACGGCCGTCATGGTCCCGACGTAGAGGACGTTCACCGTTACTCCAATGCACTCGGCCAGAAGCTGTCCCGCATCACCCGCGAGAAGACCTCT
>JBBSDY010000380.1:0-4949 GCA_038240245.1 Polyangiales bacterium | reverse complement strand
GTCGGCAAGGACATCCTGCGTTTCGACCCCGACAAGGGCAACTACGTCCCGTCGGGAGCCAAGGCCGATGAGGCCGTCGTACGCATCTTGAAGAAGAAGGACGTGGCCGAGCGCCTCAAGCTGCTGCACGAGTCGCCGAGCCCGCAGGCTCAGTTCTTGTGGGCCATCTTCCGCGATGTCTTTCAATACGCGGCGGTGCACCTTGCCTCGATCGCCAGGACCGCGCGCGATGTCGACCTTGCGCTGCGCTGGGGCTTTGGCTGGAGCACCGGTCCCTTCGAGGTCTGGCAGGCAGCGGGCTGGTCTCAGGTCGCAGAATGGATCGAGCAGGATATCGCCGCGAAAAAAGCCCTGAGCGATACGCCGCTCCCCAAGTGGGTATTCGAGGGCAAGGTCAAGGATGCCGGCGGCGTGCACACGCCACAGGGTTCTTACTCTCCCTCGAGCGACACATTCCTACCCCGCTCGGATTTGCCCATCTACCGGCGCCAGGTACTTCGGCCCACGCTTCTCGGAGAGAAGGCACCGACGGGGGCCACGGCCGGCACCACATTCTTCGAAGACGACTCGGTACGGTTGTGGTCACTCGACAGCGAGGTCCTGATCCTTTCGATCAAAACCAAGATGCACGCCATCGGCCCCGGGGTCACCGCGGGCATCGACATGGCGGTCGACGAGGCCGAGAAAAACTACGCGGGCGTCGTCATCTGGAGCGCAGACGAGCCCTTCTCGGTGGGCGCCGATCTGCAGGGCATGATGCCGCTCTTTGCGTCGGGCGGAATCGATGCGCTCGAAGTCGTCGAGAAACGGCTGCAAGATGCCATGTTGCGACTGCGCTACGCCGGCGTCCCGACCATCGCCGCCGTTTCGGGCATGGCGCTCGGTGGCGGGTGCGAGCTGGCGCTGGCATGCACCCGCCGGGTCGCGCACCTCGAAAGCTACATGGGCCTCGTCGAAGTGGGCGTCGGTCTGGTGCCCGGCGCAGGGGGACTCACCTTCGGCGCGCGCCGAGCGGCCGAAGAGCGCGTGGTCGCACCCGAAACTCCGCTTCTTCAGTTCTTGAAAAAATATTTCATGAACGCGGCGATGGCCAATGTGTCCAAATCGGCTTTCGAAGCGAAGCAGATGGGTTACCTGTTGCCGAGCGATCCCGTCGTTTTCAACGTCCACGAGCTACTCGGGGCCGCCATCCGTGAAGCAAAAACCATGTTCGAGGCCGGCTACCGCGCGCCCTTCAAGGTGAGGGGTTTCCCCGTCGCGGGGCGCCCCGGCGCAGCGACGATCATGGCCCAGCTCGTCAATCTGCGCGACGGAGGCTTCATCTCGGCGCACGATTTTCATCTGGGTAAGACCATCGCCGAAGTCATGTGCGGCGGTGAGGTCGAGGCCGGAACGCTCGTCGACGAAGCGTGGATGCTGGCGCTCGAACGAAAAGCCTTCGTGGGACTGCTCAAGCATCCCAAATCTCAAGAAAGAATCGTGGGCATGATGACGGACGGCAAGCCAGTTCGAAACTAGCGAGACGACCATGGCCAAACAAGTGCAAGAAGCTTACATCGTCGCCGCCACCCGGACGCCCATCGGCAAGGCGCCGCGCGGCGCCTTCAAGAACGTTCGACCCGACGACTTGCTCGTCCACGCGATCCGCTCGGTCATGGCCCAGGTCCCCAAGCTCGACCCGAAGCTGGTCGAAGACGCCATCGTCGGCTGCGCGATGCCCGAAGCCGAGCAGGGCATGAACATCGCTCGAATCGCCGTCCTCCTCGCGGGACTGCCCGACACCGTGGGGGGCGTCACCGTGAACCGCTTTTGCGCCTCGGGTCTTACCGCGCTGGCGATGGCGTCCGATCGAATTCGAGTCGGCGAAGCCGACGTGATCATCGCAGCGGGAACCGAATCGATGAGCATGGTTCCCATGATGGGAAACAATCCCTCGGTCAATCCCAACATCTTCCTGCGCAACGAAGACATTGGGATTGCCTATGGGATGGGTCTCACCGCCGAAAAGGTGGCAGAGAGGTGGAAGGTCAGCCGCGAAGACCAGGATGCATTCGCGCTCGCCTCGCACCAAAAGGCGTTGGCCGCGCAACAGGCTGGCGATTTCAAGGACGAGATCAGCCCCATCGACGTCGTCCTGCGCTCTGCCGATCTAGCGAGCGGTCAGCTCAAGACGAGCCAGCGCACGGTTTCTCTCGACGAAGGGCCGCGCGCCGATACCAGCCTCGAAGCACTGGCCAGGCTCAAGCCAGTTTTCGCCGCCAGGGGAAGCGTCACCGCGGGCAACAGCTCGCAGACATCCGACGGCGCAGGGGCTCTCATCGTCGTTTCCGAGAAGATGCTAAAGCAGCTCGATCTGACGCCGCTTGCGCGATTCGTCACCTTCTCGATACGCGGCGTGCCACCCGAAATCATGGGCATCGGGCCGAAAGAAGCGATTCCGATTGCGCTCGCCCGGGCGGGCCTCAAGATGGACGATCTCGCATGGATCGAGCTGAACGAGGCCTTTGCCGCGCAGTCGCTGGCGGTCATCCGCGACGTTGGTCTCAATCCGGATGTCGTCAATCCGATGGGGGGCGCCATCGCGCTCGGTCACCCGCTCGGCGCCACGGGCGCCGTCCGCGCTGCCACCGTGGTTCACGGCCTTAGGCGCATCGGGAAGCGCTACGGGATGGTCACGATGTGCGTCGGCACGGGCATGGGCGCCGCCGGAATCATCGAGCGAATGTAACGGCCGTCGGGGGAACGCGATGCGACCCACGCTTCTGTCGCTGCTCGTATTTGCCGCTATAGCGATCACGGTCGCACCATGAAATTCTCCATCTTCTTCGAAATGCAGATCGCTGATCCGACAGCCGCCAAGGAAGCGCAGACGTTCCACGATTGCGTCGAGCAGTCGGTGCTGGCCGACGAGCTCGGCTACCACTGTGTGTGGGAGGTCGAACACCACGGGCTCTACGAGTACTCACACTCGTCCGCCCCCGAGATCTTTTTGGCGTTCGTCGCCGCGCGCACCAAGAGAATTCGCCTCGGCCACGGCGTGACGCTCCTTCCCCACCGCTACAACCACCCCATCCGCATCGCCGAGCGCGTGGCCACGCTCGACATATTGTCGGGTGGACGCGTCAACTGGGGTTCCGGCAAGTCGGCATCCCTCGTCGAGCAGATCGCTTTCGAGAGCGACATCCCCAAGCTCCACGAGCAATGGCTCGAGGCCGTCGAAATGATTCCGCGCATGTGGTCGTCCGACGTATTCGAGCACCATGGCAAGTGGTTTCAGATCGCCCCGACCCAGATCATTCCGAAGCCCGTGCAGAAACCACATCCTCCGATATTCGCGGCCTGCGCGAGTCCCAGCTCGGCCGAGGCAGCGGGGCGGCTCGGTCTGGGGGCGCTGAATTTTGCCTTCGGCACCGACGACTACCTCGCTCAAAAGGTGGCCGACTACCGCCGAGCGATGGCCGAATCACACCCGGTGGGCCGGCAGAAGAACGACCACTTTGCCTGCACGCCGGCCACCTTGGTGCTCCACGATGATACGAAAGCGTGCCGCTACGGAATGCGCGGCGCGCGCTTTTTCGCCGCGAGCATGGCGCAGTACTACCTGTCGGGCACGCGGCCCCTGGGGCGGCTCCCCGTGCCGCGCGATTTTCTCAAGGATGCCGATCTCGAGGCCGCCATGGCCGGCAGGAACGCACCCGGTTCGCAAGCCACGTTGATCGTGGGCGATCCCGTCGCCGCACGCGAGACGGTCGATCGCTTCAAGGAAATGGGCGTGGACGAGCTTATCCTCGTGATGCAAATGGGCACCGTGCCGCACGAATTGGTGCTCGAGTCCCTGCGCACCTTCGCGGAGAAGGTCATGCCGTATTTTGCGTGATCGCCGCAGGCATCGTGGCGCCTAGTATGTCTCACGTGACGGTGAACGCGGTCGTGACGCCCTCGTAGGGGCTGATCTTGCCCGTCCAGACCGACTTTCGATCGCCTTGGTGGCGAATTCGGTAGGTGCCCGGAGTGGCGTCTTTCGTGTCCCAAGCGATGGTGATGAGCGAGAAGGCGTACCCCTTGCGCTTCCAGCGATAGATGGTCTCGGGATCCCAGTCGCGCGCGACGGGCCGGTAGTCTCCGTCGACGAGCTTCTCGACGACGAGAAAGGTGTCCTGGATCCGGTAATTATTGTTCGGATGAGCGCCCCAGAATTCCGCGACGACGATCTCGCTTCGGGCGTAGGTCGGGTTCGGCTCGCGAATGACGTCGCCGAATTTCTTGGTCCAGGGGACATCGTCAAACCACACCTTGGCCGCAAAATTCACAGTGCTTCGCGTCACGTCGGGTGGGGTCGGGCCAGGCGCGATGTCGTCGCCGCGGGCGATCGCCTGACTGAGCTTGGCGTACTCTTGTTGGAAGCCGGCCTGCTGGTGCGGACCGAACTGCGTGCACGCGCCTTCGTACCACTGCTTTGCATATTCCTCGCGCGTCGCCACGTAGGAAGAATATGAATTGGCCAGGCTCGAGACGACGGCGTGCCTCACCCCGACTCTGCCCAACTCGTCGAGCACCGCCTTCTTGAAGCGCCGGCCCGCCATGGTGGTGACCTCCGCCGGAACCGCGACGATGGCCAAACTCCCAATTTTCAAAACCTGCAGGGGCATGATCTGCGGAGTCATCGTGGGACCGTTGAGATTCAGGTGTGCGATCCCGGTGGGAATGAGAATGGGCTTTTCGGCGTGGCTGTTTCGGTAGGCGGGGTCGACCGTCGCCGGCCACACGACCGCGAAGACGCCACCAAGAACCGAGCTCTTGAACGCCGCTCGCGAGCTCTCGGGCGATTGCAAGCGGTCGACCGTCGTTCCATTGGGAAAGAGCGCAGCGGGGCTGACGTTGTCGAGCGGGCTGCCGGCCGAGAACGACGCGCCCATGGCGGCGGCGGCGGTGGTGGTGGCCGCGCTCTC
>JBBSDY010000379.1:0-4956 GCA_038240245.1 Polyangiales bacterium | reverse complement strand
GCCGCGCCATCGCCTTCATGAAGGAGCACGCGAGCGAGCCGCTCGACATGGGGCAAGTGGCTCGCGTCGCCGGATTTGGCCCCGACCATTTCTGCCGCCTCTTCAAGCGCGACGAGGGCATCACCCCCGAGCGCTACCTGCAGCGCCTTCGCATCGAGCGCGCCAAGCACATGCTCTCCGGCACTTCGCTCAGGCTCGAATCGGTCGGAAAGCTGAGCGGCTTTCAAACCCGAAACTACTTTCACCGGGTCTTCAAGCGCGCGGTGGGCATGACGCCCATCGAATTTCGCGAGCGAAGATGAAGACCTGGGCGCCGCCCGCCCTCGGGTGTGCCCGAACCCACATTGTGCGCGGGAGTGCGCTCTTCTTGCCCGAGTCAACTGTCTCCCTTCCATCCTGGAAAAGGTGAGCCGCAACGGACGGCTTCGGGAACTGATTGAATCGGATAGCGTTTCAAAGGCCCCATGCTCCCCTGGCGATCCGCAACGAGTCCTCCGATGAGACGATCGCCAGCTGGCGTTGTCCTGCCGCTCGCCTTCACCGGCGACGAGGTGGCTTTGGTCGAGGGTCTGCGCGCCAATCACCCCGGGGCGAAGGCGGCGTTCTTTCAGCGCTACGTCAAGCTCGTCGAACGGATCATCACCCACGTCATCGGATTCGATTCCGAGCTGGCAGACATCCTGCAAGAGGTTTTCACCGGAGCGCTTGCTTCGATCCACACACTGCAAGATCCCTCGGCGCTGCAACCGTGGCTGTGCCGTGTCGCCACCCTGACGGCGCGCAAGGTCCTGCGTGGGCGCTCCCGGCGCGCGTGGCTGCGCCGTTTCGTGGACTCCGAAGACGAAGAGCGCCACGAGCCCGTGACCCAGGGGGTCGACGTCGAAGCTCGTCGCGCCGTGCGAACCGTGTACACCGTCCTCGGCGGCATGCCGACCGACGAGCGGCTCGCGTTCGCGCTCAGGTTCATCGATGGCATGGAGCTCACCGAGGTCGCGGCTTCGTGTCATGTCTCGCTTGCGACGATCAAGCGCCGGCTCGCTCGGGCCGAGCGTCGATTCCTGGTGGTCGCCCGCAAACACCCCGAGCTCACGCAGTGGATTGAGGGAGGTTCACGATGGCAAGACCAGTAACACCGCTGGGATCGTTGGGCGAAAAGGTCGCCACGACGCTCGAAGCCGACGCGGTCAACCGGGGCCGAGCCATCGAAGAAGCTCGCCGGGGATTCTTGACGCAGGCCATCCACGGTCCGGTAGCGAAGAGGCCCGTCGGTCGAAGTCTCGCGCTGGCCATGGCCGCGGCCCTGTCGGTGGTCGCCGTCGCCTGGTTTGCGCTCTCTCGCCGGCCCGCGCCCCTGCAGTTCGACGTCGATGGCGCCGCCGGCGTGGCGCAGAGTTGGCTGGCCGCACCGAGCGCCCGCCCGATGGTGGTGAGCTTCTCCGACGGAACCATCTTGCACATCGATCCGTCGTCGCGCGCACGCGTCGTGGACATCGACCAACACGGTGCGAGCATCTCGCTCGAGAGCGGGTTGATTCATGCCGACGTCGTGCACACGTCGCACAGCGCCTGGAAAATGATCGCCGGTCCCTTCTCTATCCGCGTGACCGGTACCCGCTTCGACGTGCGCTGGGACTCTGCCTCGCAAAAATTCTCCATCGCCGTGCGCGAAGGAAGCGTGGGCGTGTCCGGCTCGATCGTGGGAGCCGAGCGGCCCGGGCGCGCCGGTGAGAAGCTTCTCGCTTCGGTCGTACAAGGTAGGCGCGACTTGATCAGCGCCCACACCCCGGCGACCGCTGAGCCGGCTCCGGTCGACGACGACCACGGCGGCGAGCCCCGCGGCGACAACACCGGCCTTCCCTCTTCCGCTGCCGGGGCTCCGCCGGCGCCTTCGTTGGGCGCGACGACGGCTTCAGCGGACGCGCTGTCCAAGGACTACGGAGCCTGGCGCGAGCTCGCCAAGAGCGGCGATCTCAGGCGGGCCTTCGCGGCCGCCGAGGCGCGCGGATTTCAGGGTGTGTGCGATTCGGCGTCGCCCTCCGACTTGCTCGTCCTGGGCGACGCGGCGCGGCTCTCGGGCCGACCCGATCGCGCCACCGAAGCGCTTCTCGCTCTTCGCCAGCGCTACCCGCGCGATCCGCGCCGTGCGGCGGCGGCGTTCGCGCTGGGCAAGGTGGCATTCGATCAACGACACGCCTACGGCCAGGCCGCCGAATGGTTCGCGACGTCGGTGCGCGAGCAACCGAACGGACCCCTGGCGCGCGAAGCATCGGGACGCCAGCTCGAGGCGCTCCGCAACGCGGGTGACTCGGCGGGAGCCCAGCGTGCTGCTCGAGAATATTTGGCGCGCTATCCCGACGGACCGCACGCCGATGTCGCGCGGTCCGTATTAAAGTAGTACGGTTCTCGGCCTATGACGGTGGCCGCGGGGTAGTGGATCGATGCGCCGTGTCGCGATCGTTGCGCTGGTCGTGCTCGCTTGCCTCGCGGGGCTCGAGCCGCCGGCGCACGCGCAAGGGGCACCCCGAACGGTCGTGATGCTCGTGGACCCGGGTGTGGTCCCGCTCTCCAAGCGATTGCGACAAGAGATCGAATCGCTGGGCCTCACCGTAAGGCTGGTTTCCGCCGACTCTGCCCACGCGCCTTCGCTCGAAGACGAGGCCGTCGCCGCGGGTGCAGTGGCCGCCATTCACATCGCACCGATGGGCGGAGGCGACGTCGACATGACCATTCTCGACGGGGCGACCGGCAAGACGGTCAGCTGGAAGCTCGTCGCGGCCACCACGGTCGAGCCGGCCGGTGCCGAGCTCATCGCCACGCGCGCGGTCGAGCTGCTACGCGCGAGCCTGATGGAGCTTGCCGCGCGACGACCCGCCCGCGAAACGGTCGCCGCCCCGGAGATTCAGCCGGTCGCGCGACCAGCCGTCTACGACGCGGGCGAGCGAAACGGCGGCCTTTCGCTTTTGGCCGGTCCTGCGCTGCTCTATGGCGCCGATTTTCGGCCGGGAGCCGAGCTGCAAGCAAGCACCACCTGGATGCCGCTCTACCGCTTGGGCGTGACGGCGGCGGTCCTGGTTCCCATGGTACCAGCGCACCTGTCGACACGCGAAGGCTCGGTCGATCTGTTCGCGTCGCTCTTCCGGCTGGGAGCGGTCGTCGATGTCGGCGCCAGGGCATCGCCTGTTTCGGTGCGCTGCATGGCCGGCGCCGAGCTGGCGCGCCTTCGCTTCGAGGGCACGGCCAACCCTCCGTACGCGGGCGTGATCGACAGTCGGACCACCGTGTCTCCCGTGGCGGGCGTGACGGCGCGCTTTCGCGTGGCGTCGAGCTTGTTCGTGGTCACCGAGCTCATGGTCGCGGTTGCTTTTCCGCGAACGGTCGTCCGCCTCGCTGGCCGCGAAGTCACCGACTGGGGTCGGCCGATGGGCACCGCTGCAGTTGGACTCGAGCTGGCGTGGCCGTTCATCGAGCGACGGCCCCCCGACATGCCTGGCTCCGGCGCCACGGGGTCCAGATGATCCGAGCTGATCTCGCCCTTTTCGCCGTCGCGCTGGGGACTGCGGCGTGTGGAACACAGTTCGCCGATCCCATCGCGGACCATCAAGGCGACGCGGCGTGCCCCACGGGCCATGCGCTGCAGTTCGATGGGACCTCGTACGGCACGATGACCCGTCTCATCCAGGATGATTTCACCATCGAGTGCTGGATCAAGACGTCCACGATGGGCAAGGGGCCGGCCTTTTCGGATGGCAATGCGATCGCGTTTGCCGACGTCGAGACGGTCCAGGTCAACGATTTTGCAACGTCGATTGTCTACGACAAATTCGTCGTTTCCATCGGAGGCCCCGACACCGCGGCCACCAGCACGAGCTCGGTCACCACCGACCAGTGGGTTCACGTCGCGGCCACGCGCGCCAGAGGCACGGGGGTCGCTCTTGTCTTCATCAATGGCGTTCTCGAAGCCTCGACCGCGGGAAACAAGAATTCGCTGGGAGAATCTCCGGATCTGTCTCTCGGGGGCCGCTCGGGAAGAAATTTCTACACCGGGCTCATGTCCGAGGTCCGCCTGTGGCGAACCGTTCGCACCGAGCATGAGATCATGGCCAACCTGCACCACCGCATGAACGGCAGCGAAGCCGGGCTGGTGGGCTACTATCGTCTGGACGAGAGCTCCGACACGATAGCCCACGACGCGTCGCCGAGCGGCAACGATGCCACCCTCACCGGGCCTGCACGCTGGATTTCCACGACATTGCCGTTCTGCGACTAAGGCCGAAATGAGGTGAGCCGCGGGGGATCGTCGCGGGAACTGATAGGAAGACCACGCACTTACGCGCCGAGGCCCTCCCATGCGACATCATGCCGGTGTAACCGCAATCGCCGCCATTTGCGGCGCCCTTTGTGTCCCTGCGATCGTCCACGCTGCAGGTCTAGGAAACATGACCTACACTGCGACGGAGCTCGAAAAGCCCATCGCGAATTTTGGCGGCCTGGGAGCCTCCAAGTTCGCGTCCGGGCCCTCGGGCAGCAATACGGCACTCATGCTGCGCGATGTCTTCATCGTGATGGGCTCCAATGACAGCGGCGCCCCGCCCGGCTCGTTTCACTTCTACGACGTGAAGGATCCGCGAAACCCCAGGCTGCTCAAGACCTACGACGGAACGCCGGAAACATCCCACCTTCGCGAGCTGCACGCGATGCCGGTGGCGATCATCGGCGGCAAGGACATTCTGGTCTTTCCGACCACGACCGGCCTGCAGTTTTTCGATTTCACCGATCCCATGAATCCAGCTCCCGCGGGGACCCTCGCTTTGACGGGCGTCAACGGCGGTGACTACGACAACGCCGCCTGGATGCTCTCCTGGGCGTGGCCCTATGTCTATGCGGGCGGCACGGGCAACGGTGTCTACATCGTCGATGCCACCGATCCAGCTCATGCTTCGCTCGTCACCAAGGTCG